>DATFGN010000200.1:0-6333 GCA_035249405.1 Gemmatimonadales bacterium | reverse complement strand
ACACGGCGCATCCCCGCCGCCGCAGGCCTTCCGACATGCGCGTCACTCCTCCACAGTCTATCGTTTCGTGACGGTATGACGATGAACAAGACAACGATAGTCATCCTGGCGTGATCACGCTTCGCCCGCTCCACCCCGGTGATGAGGAGGGTCTCGAGACCTTTCTGCGCCAGCACGCCGACACCTCGATGTTTCTGCGCTCGAATTCCCGGGCTGTGGGTCTCGGCTACCAGGGAAAGCCGCTCCAGGCGGAATACGTGGCGGCCTTCGAAGGTGATTGCATCGTCGCCGTCGTGGCGCATTGCTGGAACGACATGCTGTTGGTGCAGGCGCCGGTTCAGGCAGCAGCGGTGGCGCGGGCCGCCGTGGCGCACTCAGGCCGATCCGTGACGGGACTGTCCGGGCCGGCCGATCAGGTCGCAGCGGCGCGCCACGCGCTGGGACTCGATCATCGACCCACACCGAAGTTCGGACGTGAAGAGTTGTTCACGTTGGGGCTGGCCGATCTCGTGGTCCCCGTCCCGCTTACCGACGGCCGATGGAACACCCGGCATCCACGATCGGACGAGCTCGACCGCCTGACCGATTGGCGGGTGGCGTTCTCCCTCGAGGCGCTGCAGCGCCAGGACTCGGACGAGCTGCGGAGGGATTGTCGCCGCGAAGTGGCGCTACTCCGTGAGCGGGAAGCGGACTGGGTGCTCGAGGATCAGGGAGTGGTCGTCGCCTATTCGGCGTTCAACGCGGAGCTACCGGACATCGTGCAGGTCGGTGGGGTGTGGGTCCCGATGCATGTACGCGGGCGGGGATATGGGCGGGGTGTTGTCGCCGGATCACTGCTCGACGCCCGAAACCGGGGCGTGACCCGAGCCGTCCTGTTCGCTGAACGGGAGGATGCCAAGCGGGCGTACACGGGCATCGGGTTTCGACCCCAAGGAGACTTCGGCCTCATTCTGTTTTGACAAGACTCGAACCTGCCCGGTGCAATCCCCAGGGGTATAGTTCGCATCTCGACCTCTTCCTGATGGAGCATTGCTGATGCACATCCTGTCTCGCGCGGCCGCATTAGTCGCGATCACCGCTACGGGGCTCGCCGCCCAGGCCCCGGCCCCTGTATCGCATGCGCTGCCGCTCAAACACGCACCCGCCCCCACGACGGCGGCGATCACACCCGCCGATCTGATGACCCGGCTCTACATCTACGCCGACGACTCGATGATGGGACGCGAGGCGGGCACACCGTGGAACATCAAGGCGACCGCTTACATCGGCGATCAAGTCCGGCGCCTGGGCCTGCAACCGGGCGGCGACAGTGGAACGTTCTTCCAGGACGTTCCACTGGTCCGGTCCACTTTCGACTCGACCACCGGCATCTCGGTCGACGGGGTCGCCCTCGAGGCGTGGAGGGATTTCATCCCGCGCGACCAGCAGGCGCCGATGCGTCCCCTGGCCGATGCCCCGACGGTGTTTGCGGGCGTATGGGGTGACAGCGTGATGCTTCCATCCGATCGAGCCGCGGGCAAAGTGGTCGTGATCGGCGTCCATTCCGGCGCCGGGCCGAACGGTCAGCCGCGCTGGCTCGTGTCCCGCGCCGCCGTCACCAATCGGTATCGCAGCGCCGCCGGGATCGCCGTCGCCAGCATGGATCTCATGCCCCCCGATTTCCAGGCCGGGTTCAAGAACCTGGGTCCGACGCTCAGAAATGCCCCCGCCGCCCCGGCGGATACCACCAGCATCGCGAGCTATTTCTATGTCACGACGGCCGTGGCGCGGCGCTTCTTCGGCGCGTCGCTGGACAGCGTGAGCGTCGGCGCTATCGGGAAGTCCGTCCGTGGCCGCCTCGCCTTCGTGGAGGTCAAGGCACCGGCGCGGAACGTGGTGGCGATCTTGCCGGGGAGCGATCCGAAGCTCAAGGGACAGTACGTGGCGATTGGCGCGCACAACGATCACGTCGGGTTCGACAACTCCCCCGTCGACCACGACTCATTGCGGGCGCACAATCTCGTCGTCCGCAAGGGTGGCGCCGAGTCACCGAACCGCACGCCGACCGCCGACGAGCAGGCGCGCATCAACCGCATGATCGATAGTCTCCGCCACGCGCATCCGGCCCGGCTCGATTCCATCGCCAACGGTGCGGATGACGATGGGTCGGGCACGGTCACGGTGCTCGAGATCGCCGAGCAGTTCGCGGCCGCGCGGACCCGTCCCAAGCGCTCGCTGCTCTTCATCTGGCACACCGGCGAGGAGCTCGGTCTCTACGGATCACAGTGGTTCACCGATCACCCTACCGTTCCGCGCGATTCGATCGTAGCCGAGTTGAATATCGACATGGTGGGCCGTGGCGATTCCGCCGACACGCCGGGCGGCGGTCCCGGATACGTTCAGTTGATCGGCTCCCGCCGCCTGTCGACCGAGCTCGGCAACCTGGTCGAAACCGTGAACCGGACGGAGCGGCCGCCCTTGACCTTCGATTACCAGTTCGACGCCAACGGCCACCCGCAGCAGTACTACTGTCGCAGCGACCATTACGAGTATGCGCGCTACGGAATCCCGATCGTGTTCTTCTCGACCGGCGGGCACGCGGACTATCACCAGGTCACCGACGAGCCGCAGTACATCAACTACGCGCATATGGCGCGCGTCGCGCAGTTGATCGCGGACGTGGCGCAGGCGGTAGGGAATCTGGATCATCGGGTAGTGGTGGATAAGCCGAAGCCGGACCCGAATGGACCCTGCAGGCAGTAATGACTAGTCCAGACGGGTAGACGGATAGACGGGTAGTGGATTCTAGGAGAAGAGGGGTCAGGAGAAGTCTTTTCCTGACCCCCACTCGCTAGAAACCGCTACCCGTCTATCCGTCTACCCGTCTACCCGTCTACCCGTCTGGACTAGTACACCGTCGCCAGATTCTGCATCGCTCTCCACGCTCGAAACACTTCCCGGTAGTCGTGGTGGGTGAAGGCGACGGTCCGACCCCCGGTGCGGATCGCCCCGGGCGTGATTTCCGCCATATCGGCCTCGACCGTCTTGGAAAAGTCGACCTCGAGCGTGATCGGGGCTTCGATCGTGAAGCGTCGGGTTTTCTTGCGCTTGAGGGCCTTGGTCGTGGCTTCGCGGATGCGCCGGCAGGCCACGGCCGGGGCAAGGCTCTTGGCGGCGTGCCGTCCGACGGCTTCCTTCACGATCACCGTCGTAATGTCTTCTCCCAGCAGGTCGTGCGCTTCGGCGGCGAGCGCGGCGTCACCGCTCACGACTACCACGGGCACGTCGAACGTGCCTGCCAGCGCCGCATTCAATCCCAGCTCGCCCACGGACCGGCCGTTGAGCCGGGCATCGAGAATGCGATCGGCGTAGGTGTGATCGAGGATGGCATTGCGCGTGCCGGCGCGGGCGTGGTAGCCGATGAAGCAGGCCGCCTCGAACCCGCCATCGATGCCTTCCATCATCGAGCGCGGCTTGGGTCCCCCCGACATCAGCTCTGCCGCTTCGTTCAGGTCTTCCGCCAGCAGGTTGCGCATGGTCCAATGGCTGTCGTTCACGAGCACACGGGTCGCTCCGGCGTCCAGGGCGCCCTGCACCGCCGCGTTCGCTTCGCCGGTCATGAGCTTACGAAAGCGGGCGTATTCCGGGGCGCAGCGGGGATCCGTGGGGTTGGTCTGGTCCTCGTGGACGACGCCGGCCACGCCTTCCATGTCGACGGAGATATAGACGCGCATTGAAAAAAAGATACTGCGCTCTCAGCTATCAGCTATCAGCTGAGCCGATAGCTGACAGCCGACGGCTGATAGCGCATCTTTCGAGCATGCCCGCCGGCTACTCCCCGCGACCGCTCGTTGCCAAGCTGGGCATCAAGCCCAACACCCGCATCGCGATCATGGGTGCCCCGCGGGGCTATCGGGCGACGCTCGGCCCGCTGCCCGAGGGCGTGGCGTTGTCGACCACACTCCGCGGCACACTGCCCTTCATTCATTTCTTCACCAAGCAACGCGCCGCCCTCGAGTCCCGCTTTCCCATGCTGAAACGCGCGCTCAGCACGGACGGCGCGCTGTGGGTTTCCTGGCCCAAGCAATCATCCGGTGTGGCTACGGATCTCACGGAGAATGACGTACGGGATGTCGCCCTGACCAACGGACTGGTCGATGTAAAGGTGTGTGCGGTGGACGACGTCTGGTCGGGGCTCAAATTGGTTCGCCGGGTGAAAGATCGGGTTCTCGCTGACAGCCGATAGCTGAAAGGGCTTTGCGCTTTGTCATACAAAGTACTTGACAAAAACGAGCAGAGATCCTAGTTTGAGCCCCAGAATGGCATCGCCGCAGCCGCTCGCGGACCGGGCGCTCGACAACCTGCGCTACATCCGGGCGACCATGGAACGCGCCGGGTCCTTCACCGCCGTCCCGGGGTGGGGTCAGGTGGTCGTCGGCGCCACCGCCCTCGGCGCGGCTGTAGTGGCAGCGCAACAACAGTCGACGCTGAATTGGCTCGTCGTCTGGTTGGCGGAAGCGATGGTGGCCCTGGCCGTCGGCGGCTGGACCATGGTGCGGAAGGCGCGCGCCGTGAACGATTCGCTGCTCTCGGGGCCCGGACGGCGCTTCGGCCTGAGTTTTCTGCCGCCGCTGGTGGTGGGTGGGCTGTTGACGGTGGCGTTGTACCTCGGCGGTGCGCGTGCGTTGATTCCGGCAGTGTGGCTGTTGCTCTACGGTACCGGGGTGATCACCGGCGGCGCCTTCTCGGTTCCGATCGTTCCGGTGATGGGACTCGGGTTCCTGCTGCTCGGTGCCGTGGCGCTGTTCGTCCCCGGATTGGGGAACTGGCTCCTCGCCGCCGGTTTCGGCGGCCTGCATATTGTGTTCGGATTCTGGATTGCCCGGAGGTACGGTGGCTAGAGCGAATGCGGCGCGGCACGCGCCCTCGATGGTCAGTGGCAGCGGAGCGGCGCGTGGCGCCGCTCGCGCGGCTGCGGATCTCGATCGCTTGATCCACGAGCGCGTGCGGCTCGGCATCGTCTCGGCCCTGGCGAGTCTCGAGCGCGCCAGCTTCAACGAGCTCAAGGCCCTGCTCAAGGTCTCGGACGGCAACTTGAGCGTCCACGCCCGCAAGCTCGAGGACGCCGACTACATCACCTGCGTCAAGATGTTCGATGGCCGCACCCCGCGGACGGAGTACCGGCTCACGGGAGCGGGGCGTCGTGCGCTGGAGCGTTATCTCGACCATATGGAAGCGTTGATTCACGCCACTCGGTGAGTTTTTTTGAGGTCACACTTTATGAAACAAAGTACTCTACATGTCGCGATTATCATGGACGGCAACGGGCGCTGGGCCAACCGGCGCGGGCTCTCGCGCGGGGCGGGACACCGCGTTGGCGCCGAGGCGGTGCGGCGCGCCGTGGAAGCCGCGCCCGAGCTCGGCATCAGGGCGCTCACGTTGTTCGCCTTCTCCGCGGACAACTGGAAACGTCCCCCCGGAGAAGTGAGCACGCTGATGCGCCTGTTCGCGCGCCACCTGCGGACCGAAACACCGCGCTGCGTGGAGCATGGCGTCGCGCTGCGCGTCGTCGGACGCCGCGACCGGCTGCCCGGACCGCTGGTCGACACGATCGAGCGCAGTGAAGCCGCCACGGCCCATGGCTCACGCCTCGATCTGCGGCTCGCGGTGGACTATTCCGCGCGCGCCGCCATCGAGAGCGGCCGGTTGTTGCCCGATGTCGACCTCCTGATCCGCACCGGTGGCGAGCAGCGACTCTCGGACTTTCTGCTCTGGGAATGCGCCTACGCCGAGCTGTTTTTCACACCCATCATGTGGCCCGACTTTGGCGCCGCCGATCTCGCGGCCGCCGTCACCTGGTTCCATGCCCGCGAGCGACGCTTCGGGGGCCTCAAGGAGAGCGCGTGATGACCGCCATGATCACCGACAGCCTGGGACTCGTCTCGTTCGGCCTGTTTATCGCCGCTGTGCTCGGTACCCTGGCCTTGGGCGCCGGGTACGTGCTCGCCCTGCTGCTCAAGAAGGCTCTGTGGGCGCGCTGGATCCTGCGCATCGAGCTCGCCGGGCTCGCGCTGTACGTCGTCCTGTTCCTGTTGTCCTCGTTGACCAGCCGCACGCGCGAGCTGGCCGTGGGGGAGGAGAAGCACATCTGCGAGGTCGATTGCCATCTGGCGTACGCCGTCACCGGGGTGCAGACTGCCAAGGACTGGAACGGCAAGACCGCCCAGGGGACCTTTACCATCGTGTCGGTGCGGATCCGGTTCGACTCGAACACGATCGCGAAGTGGCGTCCCCGAGACATGGGCCTGACGCCCAACGGACGCATGGTCGCGCTGCTCGATGAGCGGGGGCGCG
>DATFGN010000199.1:0-6496 GCA_035249405.1 Gemmatimonadales bacterium | reverse complement strand
TCGGAACGACACCCCCCGAAGTCCGGGATCTCGCCACGGGTGAGCGGGAAATGTTATCCCATGGTCTGGCGGGGCTGGAGGAGGTGCGTCGGGCCGATGTGTTGTTTCTAGTGGTGCACGGCGGTTCCGGTGAGGGCGGCGTATTGCAGGGGGTGCTCGAAGCGATCGGCGTGCCCTACACGGGGTCCGGGCCGCTTGGCTCCGCTCTTGCAGTGGACAAGGATCTGTCCAAGCGGCTGTTCCGCGCCGCGGGGGTCCCGGTTGCCGACTGGATCATGACGCCGCCGCCGATCACCCCTCGCGCGGTCAAGCGGGCGCTCGGCATGCCGGTGATCGTGAAGCCGTCCAAACAAGGCTCGACCGTCGGGCTGAGCCTGGTCAAGCGGGAGCAGGATCTGCATGTGGCGATAACAGAAGCCGCTCGCTGGGATGACGAGGTGATGGTCGAAGCGTTTATCCCGGGCCGCGAGCTCACGGTCGGCGTGCTGGGAGACCAGGCGTTGCCGGCCGGGGAGATCATTCCGAAGCACGAGTTGTTCGACTACGAATGCAAGTACACGCCGGGAATGTCGGAGGAGGTGTTTCCGGCCAAGCTCAGCACCCGCATCGCGCGGCAGCTCCAGACGCTGGCCGTGACCGCCCACCGCGCCATCAAGCTCGATGGGTATTCGCGAGTCGACTTCCGTCTCACCCCCTCCGGCGACATCTTCTGTCTTGAGGCGAACAATCTGCCCGGGCTGACCCGCACCAGTCTGTACCCGCAGGCCGCGCGCGCGGCCGGCATCGAGTACGCGGAGATGTGCGAGCGTATCTGCCGGCTGGCTCGGAACTTTCGGCAGGAGCGCCGGGAATAAACACCATGGGTCCAGAACGTACCAACGGCGTCACTCCCTGGGTGGCACGACTCCTCGTCGCCAACCTCTTTGTGCTGCTGCTCCAGAGCACCGTGCTCATCGCGCCGCGGTTCCTCTGGTTGTTCGGCTTTTCGCCGCTCGCGTTGTGGACGCATCCATGGACGCTGGTCACGTATCAGTTCGTCCACGGCTCCATCTGGCATCTCGCCTTCAACCTCCTGGCGCTCTACTTCTTTGGACCGCCGGTCGAGGCGCGGCTCGGTGGCCGCCGGTTCATTGGGTTCTATCTCCTGTGCGGGTTGGGCGGCGCCGTGCTCTCGACGCTGCTCGTCCCACTGGTTGGCGATCAGCTGATTGTTGGTGCTTCTGGAGCCGTGCTGGGCGTGGCCGTCGCGTTCGCCTGGTACTGGCCCAACGCCCCGGTCTTGGTCTTTCCATTCCCCGAGCCGTTCGCCGCCAAATGGCTCGTGGTGTTCACCGTGGCGATTTCCCTCGTGCTGGCCTTGCTCACCGCGGCGACAGGGACTTCGGACGGTGTGTCCCATATTGCGCATCTGGGAGGGATCGGGGCCGCCCTGTTGATTCTCAAGGCGGCCGATTGGCGGTCTGCGGGACACGAACGGCAGCTGCGACGCAGCTCGGTACCCAATGCGGTCGTGTCTTCTGCGGCCATGGTGGCGCGGTCCAGTGACCCCGGCCCCTCGCCCCGGGGCGGTACCCGGGGGCGCACTGCGGAGCGCACCCAGGCGGAGATCGACCGCGTGCTGGACAAGATCTCGGCCAACGGGATCGCCAGCCTCACCCCGGCGGAGCGGAAGTTCCTCGCAGAAATGAGCAGGAGGATGCGAGACCAGAGCTGACATGTTGTTTGCGCTGTGGTTGTCGTTCTCTCTCCCCGATACCAGTTATGCCCGCGCCGAGTCGCTGCTGGCCCGCGGCGATCTGCGCGGCGCCCGGGCGATCGCCGAACGCCTCGTCGCCGCCGCGAACCACGATTCCCGTTCCCATCTGTTGTTGGGGCGCGTCTGGTACGCCTGGCCCGTCATCGGCCGCTACAGCGCTCTGCACGAGTTCCAGGAAGCGGCCCGCCTCGATCCGGCCAACCCCGAGCCGTTGTATTGGCAGGTGCGGGTGGGCCAATACCTGAAGAGCGACGAAGGAGAAGGGATCGTGCGCCGGGCGATCCTGCGGATCTTCGAGATTAACCCCGACTACGCAGACTGCTGGACGCTGTTCGAGGGCCTCTACCACAACGAAGACATCTGGCGGCGCGCAGACCGCGCCCTGGCTCGCCATCCCGAATCGCTCGTGGCGTTGGAGCACCGCGCGCAGATTGCCATCGCCCTGGACGAGCCGGATCGCGTCGACTCGTTGACCGATGGGATCCTGGCGCGTCGAGCCCCCTACGTCCCGGTGTACCTGTTGCGGGCCGAAGCGGCGTTCGCTGCCGGGCGGGACGGCACCGGCTATGCCTGGTACGATTCGGCCGTTGTCTACGCGAACATTGATTCCACGGGCGTGCTGTGGGACGGCATCTGGATGATCGCGTCCCCGGCCGAGGTGGCGCGCGCCGCGGCCACCGAGCCGGAAGCGCGACGACAGTTTTTCGAATGGTTCTGGGGGAGGCGAGACCCGAATCTCCTGACGCCCGAGAACGAGCGGATCGCCGAGCACTTTCGCCGCATGGCGGAAGTCCGCCGGCTGTTTCACCTGTTGCACCCGTACGCCTCGTTTCATCACTCGCCGGCCGCACGGGCCCTCGCGGCGTCGTATGCGAGAGATCGCTTCCGGGCGGCTGCCGAGAGTGCCACGGTGCTCGACCACTTCTTGCCCGCCCATCCGGTGATGAGCGACCTGCGCGAGTACAACGACACGACCGGCCGCTTGACCGTGTACGCCCGTGCCAATCTGAGCGCCCGGGGACTTGTGTGGCTGCGTCACGGCCGACCGGACTACTGGAATCGCGTGGCCGGCACCTGGATCGACGTCCACGACTGGACCTACTACACGCCCGAGGGCCCACAGACCATCTCCTTCGATGGCATCCCGGGCGCCTTTGGGGCCCACGGCGATGACATCGTGGCTCCTCCGCTGGATCGCCACCAGGCCCGTCAGGTCCGCACGCTGCTGACCACCGACCGTTCGAGCCTGGCCGCGACGCTCGTGGCGCGCGGTTGGAGCGCCTTCTTCCGGAGCGAGACTCCCGGCTTCACCGATTTCTATGTGCGAACGCAACCGGAGCGGGCGGCGGTCGTCCTGTGGGACACGAAGGGCGCCGAGGAGCAAGCTCGGGCGCAGGGTGTCGGCCTGCTGCACGTCAGCCTGCGCCCCGCGGCTTACCAGATGGGCTTGGATGTCGACTCGTCCGGGGCGATTGGGCGGGTGCGCGAGACGATCCGTGTGCCCGCGTACTCCACGGCCGTGCCCGGTATCTCGAGCCTGTTGCTCGCGGCGGGCGATTCGCTGCTCGAGCGACAGGGTGCGCTGACCGGCATGCCTGCCGACCTGGCCTTCGGGACCGGGATCGCTCTCTCATCCTATGCCGAGTTGTACGGGCTGGTCCGCGATAGCGATGGGCGCGCCCGCTACCGCGTGCGGTACACGTTCCAGCCAGTGCGCGGCCTTCTGGCGCGGCTGTGGAGCCCGTCGCCGGTGGTTTTTGAGTTCGACCGCGAGGCGGAGTGGCGCGGTGCGCTCACCGAGCGTCTCGTAATCCAACCCGGGAAGCTGGCACCCGGACGGTATCGCGTGACCCTCTCGGTGACCGACATTCCGTCAAATGTCAAGTCGGAGACTGTCGCACTCGAGATCCGGGTGCGCTAGGCGAGACTTGTCGCGCCGGGGGATCGCTCACAGATTGTGGTGCAACCCGGTCAATGCTCGTCAATCTCGTTCCGGAATTCCTTGCTTGCCTCGCCGCGCCGGATCCGGTTGCGGCCTACCGATCGTACCTCGAACGCCATAGCCCGGTCCTCGCCAACTACTGGCACAACTACGTCCTCGATCTCGAGTCGCCGCATGCTGAGCGGGTGATCGCGGAAACGCTGCGGGCCGAGCGGGGTGACCTCCTGCGCCTGCTCGAGGATGTCGATGTGGTGCGAATCGCCGACGACGCCCAGGCGCGGACCCGGGATCAGCTGGAGGCCGATTGCCCGATCGACCTCTACATGATGGTCGGGGTCGGTGCGGCCAACGCCGGCGAGCTGGTGATCGATGGGCGCGGGGTGGCGTTCGTATGTCTCGAGCACTTTACCGGACGGGCCAACCCGCAAACGAACGGCCTGGGGTTGGCGCCGCACCTGCTGCCGCTCTGGATCGCCCACGAGATGGCGCATTGTGTCCGCTACACGTCCCCCACCAGCCGGAGCGAGCTGAAGCGGCTGGTCGCCGAGGGGGAGGGAAGCTACGACTTCTGGACCACCGGCAGCCGTGCCACGCTCCGTGAGCTGCTGGTCAACGAAGGACTGGCGGTGGCAACCTCCCAGGCGGTGGCGCCCGGCTTCGAGCCCTGGGAGTACTTCGGCTACGGGCGCCGCCAGTATCGCCGCGTGCGCGAGCTGGATGCCTTTCTGCGGCGGGCGGCCGCACCCGAGCTCGACCGCCGCGGACTAGGGCTGCGGCTGCGCTTCTTGTCGGGTGGGATGAGCCCGGCTTCCCGGCTGGTGGGCGGCAAGGTGTTGCCCGAACGATCGGGCTACTATCTGGGGCACCGGCTGGTGGAGAGCTTCGTCGCCGAACGCGGGCTTGCGGCGGCAGTGCGGGCAGCCGCGGAGGAGTTTCAATCCGAGGAAGATCGGTCCATGGGGATCCAAACCGCGTGAGTCCGCGCGGCCCCGCCAACGAGCGGCGGCACAATCACACGCTGCGCGAGATTCTCGGAGAGCTCGTCGAGCACGCGCGCGACATCGCCAAGCGGGCGAAGACGATGAGCCCCGAGGAGCTGGAGCAGGCCCAGGAGCGCCTCGAGTGGTTGGCCGATGAAGTCTGGCGCGTGGCCACCGGTCCGGAGCCGCCGCCGCCCGAATAGCTATCTTCCGGTTCCATGCCCAGCCCGTCAGGCAGCTTCAGCGTCGCCGTTCGCAAGGAAGACCTGGTCTTTGCCGCGGCGCATTTCATCACGCTCCCCGGCCATCGCTGCGAGTCCCTGCACGGACACAACTATCGAGTTGGGGTCCAACTCTCCGGCGCCCTCGAGGCCGAGGCGTGGTATGTGTACGATTTCGTCGCGCTGAAGCAGTTGATGCGTCGCCTCACCGGCGATCTGGATCACAAGGTCCTGCTCCCGTCTTCCAATCCGGCGCTGACCGTCCGCGAGGCCACCGGCACGGTGACCGTGGCCTATGACGGCCAGCCGCGCTACAGCTTCCCCGCCGCCGATTGCGTCGTGCTGCCCATCCCCAACACGACCGTCGAGATGCTGGCGCAGTATCTGGCGGGGCATGTGAAAGGGGAGTTGAAGGCGCGCGGTGCAGTCCATGTCCGCAGCCTGGCGATCGAAGTGGAGGAGAACTTCGGCCAGGGCGCCACCTACCATGAGACCTTGAGCTGGGACTGATCATGGCGACGGAAACCGCGCTGACCGAAACGCAGATCCACGAACGGCTGACCCAGCTGCCGGGCTGGCGCTACGACCAGGGCATGATCCGCCGCTCGTACAAGACCGATGGCTGGCCGACGACCCTGATGTTGGTGAACGCGATCGGGTTCTTCGCCGAAGCGGCCGATCATCATCCCGATCTCAAGGTGAGTTGGGGCGCGGTGGAGGTAGCGTTCAGCACGCACAGCGCCGGTGGCATCACGGACAAGGATTTCGAGCTGGCCCGTCAAGTCGAGCAGACCGCCCTGTGGCGACCCGGCGCGGGATCGAGCCTGCGCGGCACGCCCAAGAAGTTCGTCGCGCGCGATGGCGCGTAGCCACCGACCGCGTCACATCGACGGGACGCGCTTCAAGGAAGGAACGCGGCGCGTCCCGCCGCGTTTCCGGGCCTGTTGTGCGGCGTTCGCCGGTCATCTCGCCACCTGCGACTATGACCTGCGCTACGAATGGTGGTCGCGTCAGCGGTTCTGGGTGATCACCATCGCCGAGTCGGCCGGTGGAGGCGGAGTGGTGATTCGCTATTGTCCCCATTGCGGGGTGGAGCTGAGACCGCTGCGGCGGTGGCGGCCCGCGGGACGACCTGGCCATGGCCAGCCCGGACGATGGATTCCGCCGCGCACGAAGTAGCGCCTACTTCCCGACGCAAAAACTCGCGAACACCCGGTCCAGCACGTCGTCGGGCGTCACCACTCCGATCAGGTCTTCCAATGCGCCGACCGCCGCCCGCAGATGCGTGGCGGTCGCCGCGGCATCGACGTCCTGCTCCCGCGCCGCGCGAAACGCGTCCAATTCCTCTACGGCCGTCTGCAATCCCGCGCGATGGCGTTCCCGCGTCACCACGGGCTCGACCTCACCCAACGCCACGAGCCCACCGAACGCGACTTCGGCCAGCTGCTGTTTCAGCTCATTCAGTCCGGCGCCGGTGACCACGGAGACGCCGCCCGGGGACGGCGTCAGATCGACCTTGGTGTGCACGGCAATCACGGGGGCCGTGCAGCCGGCAAGAAATTCCTCGCGGCCTGAGCTGGGACGCTCTTCGCAAAAC
>DATFGN010000198.1:0-4399 GCA_035249405.1 Gemmatimonadales bacterium | reverse complement strand
GTCCGGCCCGCGCAGACCGAAGGGCCGTATTTCGTCGACGAATTGCTCAATCGATCCGACATCCGCTCCGATCCGACGAGCGGCATCGTCAAGCCCGGTACCCCCCTGCAGCTCACGATGAACGTGTCGCGCATCGTCGGGACCGAGTGCACGCCGCTCCCCGGCGCGCGTGTCGACGTATGGCACTGCGACGCGCTGGGCGTCTATTCTGACGTGACCGATCCGCGCTTCAACACCGTGGGACAGAAATTCCTGCGCGGCTACCAGGACACCGATGCGGCCGGAGCCGCGCGCTTCATGACGATCTACCCCGGCTGGTATGAAGGTCGAACGGTTCACATCCATTTCAAGGTCCGCACCGACCCGGGAGCCGGACAGGGTCACGAGTTCACGTCGCAGCTGTATTTCGACGACGCGCTGTCCCAGGCGGTATTCGCGAAGGCGCCGTACGCCGCCCGGGGGCAGCGTACGGCGCGCAACAGCGACGACGGAATCTTCCGCAACGGCGGAGCGCAGCTGCTGCTCGCGCCGGAGCCGAGCGGGGACGGCTACTCAGGCAGCTTCGGCCTCGGCCTCAACTACTGAGTCTTCGTTTCCGCTTCCGGGTGATACGCGACCCGAACCGGAGCACTCAGCCGAATCCGGAGCTTTTGCCCCGAGGGCAACACCAGTTGATCGCCTTTAGTGGCGACGGCGACGCCGGTACCAATCGCGGCGCCGGCCACAGCGCCGGGCACCGTTCCACCCTTGCCGCCAATCACGCGACCCAAGATGCCTCCGGCCACCGCGCCACCGCCGATTTCTGCGGCGCTTTCCAATGCGTCGTTATGGCCACGGATCCGCCACCCGTCCGCTGAGATGGCATAGCGGTTCCCGTCGACCTGCAGATCGGTGAACCGCAGCCCCAGGACGGGCGCGCCGGCTACGCGGCCGCCGCCCTTCGCTTCGGTCACCGTGCCGTAGATCGTCACCCCAGCGGGAATTACGGCATCCCCCTCGGCGTGGATCGGGGCGGTGGTGCGCAACACGATGTTGTCACCAGGATGATTGCGCGCCGTGGACACCTGGTTCTCGAGCGCCGCGACCATCGTGGTCCCGGCAAAAATCGTCGCTTCACGCTTGGTGCGCCCACCACCGAACACGATCGCCGAGACCACGGCAACCCCGATCAGGGCGGGCACTACCACGCGGAGTGCCTTCGTGGATGCAGTTGTCATTGTCGCTCCTTTGACCAAAGCGCCGCCCGAGGGCGAACCTCGGCGGCGTGGGTGGTCGTGTGGTAAGGTACCCCGCGGGTTCCGTCCCGATGCGTTCTGAGCACGACGACGTGACGGTGATCACGGGCATTGGGTGAGCCGTGACAAAACCCGGCAACAATGCGGACCTGGCGGGTAGCTCCCTCTGGCGGGGAATGAACCTCGTCGTGGATCCCGCAGAGGAGGGTTGAATGGATTACGACAAATTGGGTGCCGAGGAAGCACGCCGGCAGGCCCTGCATGGCACGATGAAATCGCACGTCGAGCACGACGTGAACCAGGACATTGCCGAGCGCGCCGAGCATCGCACGCTGACTGAAGCGCAGCGGATGGAGCAGGTGGCCGAGGATCTGCGCCGCAAGGCGATCAAGCAGGTCGTCGGGACGGACCGCGAAGTGGCGCGAGCCCGCGGCCTGGCCCGGCTGTCGCAGTTCATCGACTACGCCTTCATCTTGCTTTACTCGTTACTGGGGACGCGGCTGGCGTTGGCACTGATCGCGGCGAACTCCAGCTCCGGCTTCGTGCGGTTCATCCGCGCGGTCACGGACCCCTTCTATACGATGTTCCGCGGTATCGTGTCGAGTCCGGTCGCCGATGACGGCAGCACGCTGGCGCTGCCGATCGTCATCGCGATCATCGCCTACATGATGCTGCACGTCGCGATCAAGGGATTCCTGCGCTTGGTCGTGCACCGCCGCACCGACTTGTGAGCTGAACGGCGGCGCTCCCGGAATCAGAAGGCGGCGGAGAAGCGGAATCCCACTCCGCCGCCTTCGATCGGGCGCAGGCCGACACGCCAACGATCGGTGGGCAGCGTATCCCAGCGGTCCTGCCAGATGAACATCCCAACGACCAATCCACCGATAGCTCCTGCGGCGCCGAGCATGGCGGTGAACAGCAGAATCCCGCCGATGTCGGAAAGGGTGCACGTGTGCTTGTCCCCCTCGTCGGGCCCGGGCTGCACGTCTTGTTCGCCGCAGAGTATCGACAGCACCGTCAGGCCGACCGCGAATCCACCACCACCCCCGTACAGGGCTCCCTTGAGTGGTTGCGGGCCGCGGCCTCGGTAGATGGCGAGGTCGCGGACGGCACCGAGGGGGACCGCGTATGGTGTGCCGATGGAATCCGCCGCGCGCGGGTCGGCTTCGAGTCGCAGGAACAGCGTGTCCGCTGTCTGACTCAGGATAGTTCCTGTTCGCTCCCTGTCCTTGATGTCATCACTGCGGAGCTCGCGGAGCTTCACGCGCGTACCCGGCGCCATGGGGCTCTGGGCGGGCAACAGCGCCGGGAAGGGAAGCAGGACGGTGAGAGCGAAGGCGAAGCTGGGACTCACGGCGGCCTCCTGGTACGAGACTCTAGTGGCATCGATGAGAACAATCCGCCGAGGGGCTCAAGTAGACGTCAATCGCTACATTTGGCAGCATGAAAGGCGCGGGTGGGACCCCCGGCGGGGTGGGGATTTTCCTGTGTGGCGCGGCCATGGTGGTCGCGGGCGGATACCTGCTGCTCACCCACGTCACGGTGGCAAGCGGCGGATGGACGCTCTGGGGATACAACGCCTTCGGCTTGTCCCTGTTGCCGTTGTTGATCGGAATCGGCCTGCTCTTCTTCAATGGCCGCTCGATCGCTGGTTGGGGACTGCTCGGCGCCGGAGCGGTGATCATCGTTGCGGGGATACTCGCCAACCTGCACATCTACTTCCAGTCGACCTCGCTGTTCGACACACTCGTGATTCTGGGCCTGCTCGCCGCCGGCATCGGCCTCGTCGCGCGCTCACTGCGACCACAAGGGAGCGGCTCCCAATGAGAAGTCTTCGTGCGCTGCTGTTGCTCGCCCCGTTCGCCCTCGCCGCCCAACAGTCCGACACCATTCGCGCCGGCCGATACGACGCCGGCAAAATGTGGACGTTCGAGTACGCGCCGGACCGCTACTTCTCTGAAAGCTACGGCTTTCGCGCGGACTCGGCCTGGTTCACACGCGCCCGGCTCGCCGCCTTACGGCTGCCCGGTTGCTCGGCGGCGTTCGTGTCGCCCCATGGGCTCGTCGTGACCAACCACCACTGCGCCCGCGATGGCATCAGCGCCGTGTCCAAACCGGGTGAGACGCTGCTCGATTCTGGGTTCGTCGCCCGCTCGCTCAGCGAGGAGCGCCGCCTCCCCAATGTCTTCGTCGATCAGCTGCTCCAGGTGCGGGACGTGACCGACGAGATCCTGCCGCAGGTGGATCGCGCCACTTCTGATACGGCAAGGGCGCGGGTGCGTCGCGAGGCGGGGAGTGCCGTCGGGAGTCGGCTCAAGACCGAGTACGCACGCCCGGGCGATTCGATCTGGGTGCAGGTCGTGGCGCTGTACAACGGCGGCCGGTACTCGGGCTATGTGTTCCGGCGCTTTACCGACGTGCGGCTCGTGGCGGCTCCGGAACTGCAGCTCGGGTTCTTCGGCGGCGACCCGGACAACTTCACCTACCCGCGCTACGCCCTCGACTTTTCCGTATTGCGCATCTACGGCGCCGACGGAAGGCCGTACGAGACCGCCAACTGGTTCACCTGGGGGCAGGATGGGGTCCGGCCGGGTGATGCCGTCTTCGTGATCGGAAACCCCGGCTCGACCAGCCGGCTGAAGGCGATGTCGCAGCTCGAGTACGAGCGCGCCGTGAGCGTCCCGGCACAAGTTCATTTCCTCGCAACGCGCTTGAGCGCCCTCCGCGACTATTACGAGGCCCATCGAGCCACCGGTGATTCGTTGGATCTGCGCAACCGGATGTTCGGCGTCTCGAACAGTCTCAAGTCGTCCCAGGGCCGCTACGGGGCGTTGCTCGACCCCTCCATCATGGCGCGGCGGCGCGACGCCGAGCGCGTGCTGGCCGAAAGTCTCGCTGCGCGGCGCGAGTTGCGCGATCGATATGGGAAACTGCTCGAGCGGATAGCGGACGTGCAGCGACGCAAGGCGACGTTCGCGGCGCCATTCCGCGCGTTCGCCTTCTTCCCCAGCGGCTTCGCGGGCTCGGCGCTGGCACGCCGCGCGGTCAACGCCGCCAAGATCGCGGGGGCGAGTCACGATTCCGCGACTGTGTTCAGCCGGCGCGCCGGCGCGGTCGGCGATCAGCCCCGCGAGCTCGAGCAGGCGTTGCTGGCTCTCGAGCTG
>DATFGN010000197.1:0-8365 GCA_035249405.1 Gemmatimonadales bacterium | reverse complement strand
CGAGTCCCTCGCGATCGCGGCCGAGCTGCGCGCCAGCATGGCCCGGCGCTGGGGCGAGGCGGCCCTCGCCGATCACTTCCGGACCTTCGACACGATTTGCTCGGCCACCCAGGAGCGGCAGGACGCGGTACTGACGCTGATCGAGGAGCCGCTCGACGCGATGGTGGTGATCGGCGGCTACAACTCGAGCAACACCACGCATCTGGCGGCGATCTGCGCCCAGCGCGTCCCGACCTACCACATCGAAGACGCGCTTTGCATCGATCCCGAATCGGGCAGCATTCGTCACCTTCCGGCGGGAACCACCAAGGAAACGCAGCAATCCTCGTGGCTTCCTCGAGGCCCGGCGCGGATCGGCGTGACGGCTGGTGCCTCGACGCCCAACAACAAGATCGGGGAAGCGGTGCAGCGGATTGCCGCCCTGCGGGGCGCTTCGCTCGACGCCGCGCTGGCGTAACCATGTCGCTCGCGGCGTTTCACCAGACGGTGCGCAGCTGGTTCGAGCGCAGCTTCGACGCGCCGACGGAGCCGCAGCGGCAGGCGTGGCCGGCGATCGCCGCGGGCCGCGATGTGCTCATCGCGGCTCCAACGGGCTCCGGGAAGACCTTTGCCGCTTTCCTCGCCGCCATCGACGGGCTGGTGCGGCAAGGGCTCGACGGGACGCTGCGGGACGAGACGCAGGTGGTCTACGTCTCCCCACTCAAGGCGCTGTCCGCGGACATCCAGAAGAACCTGACCGAGCCGTTGGACAAGATTCAGGAGGCGCTCGCGGCAGCGGGGCGCGACCTCAACATCCGCGTCGTGCTGCGCACCGGCGACACGCCGGCGGCGGACCGCCAGGCGATGGTCAAACAGCCGCCGCACATTCTCGTCACCACGCCCGAATCCCTGTATCTGATTCTCACATCCGAGCGGGCGCGCGAGATGCTGCGCAACGTGCGCACCGTAATCGTGGACGAGATTCACGCCGCGGCTCGGGACAAACGCGGCAGTCACCTGGCGTTGTCGCTGGAACGGCTGGCGGCGCTGTCGCGCCACCCACTGCAGCGCATCGGCCTTTCAGCCACACAAAAGCCGATCGAGGAGATCGCCCGCTTCCTGGTGGGAGCCGAGCGGACGTTGCCCCTGATCATCGATTCAGGACACATCCGCCAGATGGACCTGGCACTCGAGATCCCCGGGTCTCCGCTCGAAGCCGTCATGGCCGCGGAAGTGTGGGAAGAAGTGTACGAGCGCCTGGCCCAGCTGGTCGCCGAACATCGGACGACCCTCGTGTTCGTCAACACGCGCCGGTTGTGCGAGCGGCTCACCATGCATCTCTCCGAGCGGCTCGGCGCCGAGTTCGTGACCAGCCATCACGGTAGTTTGTCGCGCGAAAAGCGGCTCGAAGCCGAAACGCGGCTCAAGGAAGGGCAGTTGAAAGCCCTGGTCGCGACGGCGTCCCTCGAGCTGGGCATCGACATCGGCTCGGTCGATCTCGTGTGCCAGATCGCCACGCCGCGCTCCATCGCCACGCTGCTGCAGCGGGTCGGCCGCTCGGGTCACCGGCTGGGCGCGGTCCCGAAGGGGCGGATCTTTCCCCTGTCACGCGACGACCTCGTCGAGTGCACGGCGTTGCTGCGTGCGGCGCGCGAGGGGCAGCTCGACCGGCTCATCATCCCGGAACGCCCCCTCGACATCCTGGCGCAGCAGATCGTCGCCATCGTGGCCGGCGAAGACTGGGACGAAACCGCGTTGTACGAGTTGGTCCGGCGCGCCTATCCCTATCGCGATCTCTCGCGCCAGGATTTCGACGCCGTCGTGCACATGCTGGCCGACGGCTTCACCACCCGCCGGGGTCGCCGCGGCGCCTACGTGCACTACGACGGCGTCAACGGCCGCCTGCGCGCTCGGCGCGGTGCCCGGCTCTCGGCTCTGACATCAGGCGGCGCGATCCCTGATCTGGGCGACTACCGCGTCATCATGGAGCCGACCGAGATATTCGTCGGGACCCTGAATGAGGATTTCGCGGTCGAGAGCGCGCCGGGCGACATCTTCCAGCTCGGCAATACTTCCTACCTGATCTTGAAGGTCGAGTCCGGCCAGGTTCGCGTGGCGGACGCTCGTGGCCAGCCGCCGACGTTGCCGTTCTGGTTGGGCGAAGCGCCCGCGCGCACCGACGAGCTGTCGGTCGAGGTGTCGCGGTTACGGCGCGACATCGAGCAGCGTCTGGGCGACGCGACGGGCGCGATCCAGTGGCTGGTCGAGGCGGCGGGCGTGTCCGAGCCGGCGGCGCGACAGATGGTCGAGTATCTGGCGGCGACCCGCGCCATCCTGGGCGTCATCCCGACGCAGCAGACGCTGGTCCTGGAGCGGTTCTTCGATGAGGCGGGGGGCATGCAGCTCGTGCTGCACGCGCCGTTCGGCGCGCGCGTCAACAAGGCCTGGGGACTCGCGCTGCGGAAACGGTTCTGTCGCTCGTTCAACTTCGAGCTCCAGGCTGCGGCGACCGACGAAGCGATCGTGCTGTCGCTCGGGCCCCACCACAGCTTCCCGCTGGACGACGTGTTCCGCTATCTCAACACGGCGACGGTGCGCGACATCCTGATCCAGGCAATGCTCGACGCACCGATGTTCCAGAGCCGCTGGCGGTGGAACGCGACCCGCGCGCTCGCGGTGCTCCGGTTCCGCGGCGGGCGGAAGGTGCCCACCCCGCTGCAGCGTATGGAAGCCGAGGACCTCTCGGCGGCCGTCTTCCCCGATCAGTTGGCGTGTCCGGAAAACCTGGTGGGCGACCGCGAGATCCCGGACCATCCGCTGATCCACCAGACGATCGCCGATTGTCTCACCGAAGCCATGGATCTGGCAGGACTGATCCGGGTGCTCGACGACATCGCCGCCGGTCGGCCCACGCTGGTCGCCCGGGATACGTCGGAGCCGTCACCGATCGCGCACGAAATCCTCAATGCGAAGCCCTACGCGTTCCTGGACGACGCGCCGCTCGAGGAGCGCCGTACCCAGGCCGTGGTGACACGCCGGTCCCTCGATGTGAAAACCGCTGAGGAGTTCGGCAAGCTCGATCAGGAGGCCATCGATCGCGTGCGGGAAGAGGCGGCACCGGACGTCGAGAGCGCGGAAGAGCTCCACGATGCGTTGCTCGTGATCGGGGCAATGCCCCGAGGGGAAGGGGGAAGGGGGAAGGGGGAAGAGTGGGTTTCGTTCTTTGCTGAGCTGCGGCGTAGCGGGCGGGCTGGTGTGCTTGGCGCGCCCGTGCCGATGTGGGTGGCCGCCGAGCGGTTGCCGATGCTCGAGGCGGCGTATCCCGGAGCCCAGTGCGAGCCGCCGCTCCTGGCGCCGGAACGCGAGCGGGCCCGGACCTGGACGCGTGAAGAGGCCATCCGCGAGCTGGTGCGCGGGCAGCTCGAAGTGTCGGGCCCTACCACCGCGGTCGACATCGCGCTCACGCTGGGACTGGATGCGAGCGAAGTCGAGTTCGGGTTGGGGGGGCTGGAGCACGAAGGGTTCGTGCTGCGCGGACACTTCACACCCGGCGTCTCGACGCTCGAATGGTGTGAACGCCGCCTCCTGGCCCGCATCCATCGGTACACGCTCGACCGGCTGCGCAAAGAGATCGAGCCCGTCACCGCGGCTGACTTCATGCGGTTCCTGTTCCGCTGGCAGCGGGTGAGCGAGGACACGCGGGCACAGGGGCCCGAGGGGCTGGCCGCCGTCCTGGATGTCCTGGACGGGTACGAGCTGCCGGCCGCCGCATGGGAGAGCGACGTGCTCCCGGCTCGAGTACCGGACTACGATCCGCTCTGGCTCGACGGGCTGTGTCTCTCAGGGGAAATCGGCTGGGGTCGCGTGCGTCCGGCGGCGCCGTCCAACGGCAACGGCGGGCACAAGTCGGGACCGATCCGCACGACGCCGATCGCTCTGTTCCGCCGCGAGCGGGGGGCGATCTGGCGGTCGTTGGCGGGCGAAACGGATCCAGCGAAACTGACGCTGTCGCATCCCGGGCGCGCGGTGCTCGATGCGCTCGTGCAGCGTGGGGCGTCCTTCTTCGGCGATCTGGTCAACGCCACGGGGCTGCTGCGCACCGAGGTCGAAACAGGGCTCGCCGAGCTCGTGGCGTGGGGACTCGTCGCCTCGGACAGCTTCGCCGGTTTGCGCGCGCTGCTCGTACCATCGGACCGGCGCCGCCCGATCGGCGGCTACCGCCGGCGCGGCCGCATTGCCCCGTTCGGGATCGAGACCGCGGGACGCTGGTCCCGGGTGGAACGGACGTCGCTGTTGCCGCCCGACCAGCTGGCGGAGGCGGTCGCGTGGATGCTGCTGCGCCGCTACGGCGTCGTATTCCGGCGGGTCGTGGAGCGCGAGGCCTTGTCCGTCCCGTGGCGGGACGTGCTGCGCGTGTTCCGCCGCCTGGAAGCGCGGGGCGAGCTGCGCGGCGGCCGCTTCGTCGGTGGGTTCTCAGGTGAGCAGTACGCGCTCCCGGAGGCGGTCGGGTCGCTGCGCGCCGTGCGGCGTGAGAAGCTCACGGGCGCCCTCGTCGCCGTGAGCGGGGCGGACCCGCTGAACCTGGTCGGCTTCATCGTGCCGGGCGACGTGGTCCCGGCATTGGCCACAAACCGGATCCTCTACCGGGATGGAGTGCCGGTCGCCGTGACTTCGGGGGAAGGGGGACGAGGGAAGGGGGAGCGGTTCCTCGTCGACCTCACGCCGGAGGAGCAGCAACAGCTGCGCGCGGCCCTCGTACGGCGTCGCACCGCGCCGCTGGTCAGGGCGTACCTCGGGAAGCGCTAGCCCCACCCGGCAGCTCCTGCACCGCGCGCCACGCCTGATCGATCGCAGAATTGGTGTACGCGAACGCGCCCGCGTCCGCGTTGGCGATCGTAATCTGGCCGAACGGCCGGCGTGCAATCACACACGGCTGCTGATCGTCGGGCCACGGCCCGTCCCATAACGAGTTGTACTCGTAGGTGTAGCCGTGTGACCAGCGATTCACGGTGATGGCGGTGATGTCCCGCGCCGGGTCGAATCCACCGGGCCCGAGAATACGGGCCATCTGGTCGCGCACGTTCCGTTCGAACGTATCGAAGGGCATCGTCAGCAGCTCGGCGCGACCGGCGCGATGTTGATCGCGGGCAGGGAGCCCCGGCTGACATGGCGTCCGGAACAGCTTTACCACGGCCGGCTCCTCCGGCGTGTGGGGGGAGCGGTAGCCGCCCAGGTCGACCGGGAAGTCGAGGGTCATCCGGAAGAAGAAGCTCCCCGGTGCCACGACTTGGGAAACGCCGAGCTTCTGGAACGCCTTCCAGTCGCGCAGCGCAACGTTGGTGTAGACGAGCGGCACCTTCACCGCGTACGCCAGCGCCTGTCGTTGTGCTTCAGGAAGCTCCGGGCAGTAGTGGGGAATCATCGTGTGCCACCCGGCGAGGACGCAGGCAGCCGCGCGCACGGACCAGGCCCGGTCACCGCGCACGTAGGTCACCTCGACTTCGGGCGCCAGATCCCCGAGATGGCGGACCCGCACCACGGTGCTGTTCAGCCGCAGCCGCGTCGAGGCACTCGCGTCGTCGAGCTTGGCGTAGTCCAGGCGGGCGCTGAGCGAGTCTTCCATGGTCGTGCCGGCCAGAGCCTGTGGCAGCAGGCGTCGGACCAGGAGCCGGGCGATTGAGGCGTTGCCGTCGGGGAAATGGAAGATGTAGGGCTCTTCCTCGTTCATCTCGAGCAGTGGCGTGCGGCCAATGCCCGGGCTCGATTCGTCCGCGTCCAGGCGCATCCCTGCGAAGCCGGGATAGCCGAGCCCCCAACAATCCAGCGCGGGAATGGCGTCGATGCCGACGCCATAGAGGTCGTGTGTCCTGGTCTGAAGGAACGGGAGCGCCTCGAGCGAGACCTTCACGAGGTTGAGCAGGAAGTCGCGGTAGCTGAGCTTGGCGAGCCGGGTTTTTTTCGCCGCCGACGTGAGACCGGGCAGATAATCCTGACGGCCGTGATACACGCGGAGCAAGTCGGCGCGCACGGCGGGGGTGAGGGGTGTCCGGGCCAGGAAGGCGCGATCGACCGTTTCGTCGCTGCCTCGCACCAGGCGATCAATGCCGAACGTCTCGCGGTCGAAGAACACGCCGTCGCCGAGCCCGAGTTTCTCGAAGCGGTCTTGGTCGAACGCGGTATAGAAGCGCTGCACGTCGATGCCTAGGTCGGCGAGCAACGCTTTGGCTACGTCGCTGTATTGCGCCGGACTCTCGATTGACTCGGTGCCGCCGTAGGACATGAGGCGCCGGTCGGCAACCACGAATTCGTTTCGCTTGGCATGGCCGCCGAAATCGTCGTGGTTGTCGAGCAACAGGATCTTCGCGTCTTCGCCCCGTGTCTTGCGATAGAAATGGGCCGCCGACAATCCGCTGATCCCGGCGCCGACGATGACGAGGTCGTAGCGCTCGCGCGTGTCACGCGCCCGTCTGAGGACGTCGCCCAAGGTTCCGTCACGCAACCGGTGGGCGATCTCGAACGAGCCGGGATGACTGCCGCGCATGCCGGTCAGCGCCGGCGGGTAGTAGCGCGGATCGCGCTCGGGGGCGAAGGCGGCAGCGGACTCGGGAGCGCTGCAGGCGACCGGTAAAAGCGAAGCTCCGAGGGCCAGCGCCATCCCATCGAGAAAATCCCGGCGGGTGATCGGCTGATGCATGCCGAGACGGCGGTCAGACGCGTCGGGCATCGAGGCGAAACTAGCCCTCGATGCCCGTGTTCGCTCTACTCCTCGTTGTCGTCGTCCAAGCCGTCGTGATCGTCGTCGTGAAATGCTTCGATGGATTGCTCGATGTTGTTCTTCACCACGCCTTCGTTCTGTCCACCTTTGTTGGCCGTGGCTGGGTCGACGAGCGCCGTGCCGCCGACGTTCAGGAACCAGGTCGAGATGTCCACGCGTACTGTCACGTTGACGCTCGAGCCGTCGCTCACGACGAGCGGCGGACTCAGGAGCCGCTCCTGCTCCTTGTCCAGATCCGTCGTGAAGACGAAGTCGCTCCGATTCCCAGCCGCGCTGTAGGTGCCGGTAACGCGAATCGAGACACCGTCAAAATCGGGGTGCGCCGCGAGAAACGCGGCATCGTCGCTCGCCGAGGGTTTGTGGATCTTGAACTCGAGCTCGTCATACGTGCCCGGCAAGACGTTGATCGAGACCGCCGCCTCGGTGGTGTTGCCGAGGGGAAGGGCCACCAGCACCGGACCGGTCTCGAATTCTTCGCAAGCGTCGGAGCCGGGGGAGGAGTCTGGGCACTGCGCCACGTCGATCCGCTTCAGCTCGATTTCCCGCAGTACCAATTCGACGCTGCGGATGATGATGGTGTCATTGCCGAGCGTCAGGATCGTGCTGTCTCCCGCGGCCGCGACGGAGGCGCTGCCGGGGCTAGCAACGAGAGACGCGGTCAAGGGTGAGCCTGGTGCCGGGCGTGTGGAAAAGGACAACGCGGCGCCAGCCGTCGAGCCTTCCGAGCATCCCGACGTGCCCGCGATCGCGAGAGCGGCCAGGCTGAGCCCCAGGAACTGTGTGCGCATTGAAATCTCCGAATCAGGGTTACCGGTCCGAAGGGCAAGCGCCGTTCTCGATGGTCTTAATACTTAACTCATGATTGATCATTAGCTTGCGGACAATCATTTGGTCTCCCTCTTGCTTCGTGACAGTGCGGAGTGACTCGAAATGAGCCAGCTCGTCGCGCCCGTTTGCGATCACGTCGATGCCGACACCGACTGACGCGTTCGTCCTGATCGTCCGCCTCAGCGAGTCGTTCGCCGAGTTCTGGCCGCTGCTTGCCCAGGAGCAGGGCATCATCGCGCTCGAATGGTCACCGGAGTCGGGAAACCGAGCTCCGAGCGGCGCTGTCTTGGTGATCGTGGCGGCCGGTGGCCGTGAAGCCGACCTCCCGGTGCTGATTCCTCCGCTCACCGGTGACGGGCCGGTGGTAGCGGTCGGTGCCGACCCGTCACACCGCATCGCCGCGCGGGCGGTCGCCAGCGGGGCAGGCGACTACTTCGCGCTCCCCGACGACCGCGATGCATTGCGCGAGACGCTCGCGGCGGCCGTACAGCGTCACCGGGCGATCCTCCAACGAGCGAGCTTTGGGCGGCTCGAGGCTCAGGCCCACGCCTTTCGCGAGATCATCGGAGAGAGCCCGGCGCTGCGCGCGGTCCTGGAGCGGGCGGCGCGAGTGCTCCACCATGCCGATGCGACCGTGCTCATCGCTGGCGAGACGGGAACGGGGAAGGAACTCGTGGCCCGGGCGCTCCATTACGGTGGTCCCCGTGCGGCGGCGCCGTTCGTCGATATCAACTGTGCGGCGCTCCCACCCCAGTTGCTCGAAAGTGAGCTGTTCGGGCACGA
>DATFGN010000196.1:0-4547 GCA_035249405.1 Gemmatimonadales bacterium | reverse complement strand
AACCCGAGCAGGTCCGACAGCTCCTTCACGCGCGCCTGGAAATCGGGCACGGGAATGTCGTAGATGGCGCGATTGAGCTGAAACGTCTCCTGGGCGGGCAGGTCCCAGACCAGTTGTTGCCGGTTGCCAAGCACCAGCGCGATGCGCCGCTTGAAGTTGGGGCCGCCGGTCCAGGGGTCGAACCCGGCCACCTGGATGGAGCCGGCCGATGGGTACAGGAGACCCGCCAGCATTTTGAGCGTGGTCGTCTTGCCGGCGCCGTTCGGCCCGAGAAAGGCGACGATCTCTCCGGGCGTGATCTCGAAGGAGACTTCCCGCACGGCGCGCACGGTCCGATAGTGCGGGCGGAACAGAGCCGCGACGGCCCCGCGCAGCCCCGGGTCGCGGACCTTCACCTGGAACTCTTTGCTCAGCTGATGCGCGGCGATGGCGGACGACATACGGCAGGAACGTTAATCGATCAAAACATGAACCCCAGGGTCGCGTAGTACGACCATTGCTCCGGGCTGCGTGCGGCGAGGATGGTCACCGTACTGGCCCGGTCGATGAACGCGATCCACACCCCGGCACCGGCCGCCCCGTGCCAGCGGTGCGACTGTTCGCCGGGCTGGAACACTCGGCCCACGTCGCCGGCCCCGAGCACGCCGACGTCGCCCGGCATCAGGATGTTGAAGCGGCGCACGAACACGCGCAGCTCGGCGTTCCCATAGAGCGCCGACCGACCGGCGAAACGCTGCTCGCTGTACCCGCGCACGGTCGATGCGCCACCCACGAACGCCGCCGCCGCAAATGGCGCGGTGCCAAACACCCGTGTGCCGCCGATCCGCAGCGCCAGCGTCGGGGCGTCGGGTGCGGCAAGGCTCAGGTACGTCGCGAGCTCGGCGCGCGCCGATCCGTACGCCGACGTGACGTCGAGCATCGCGGGGACGTACCGGGCGCCAAGGGTTGCATGAATCCCGCGTCGCGGCGCCCAATGGCGGTCGCGCGTGTCGAGGTCGAAGCGCCATAACACGCCGACCTCGGCGAAGTAGCCGGCCCCATACGGTTGCAACGAATCGATCACATTGCCCTGGCCGGCCGGCGTCGACGTGTAGCCGAAAAACGGGCCCACAGATCCGCGAAAATGCTTGGAGAGGGCGGTCACGGAAACGCTCGCCGTGACCTGGCGCTGGGTCACCCGGTAGAACTCGGGCGGTGCGTCGCTCCGGGTCTCGTTTCCGAACCCGTAGAAGCGGACGATATCGATACCGGAAAAGCGCGCGTCGACCGATGCCCACAACTGGTGCGGGAGATCGCGAAAGTCTCCTTGATAGGAGAGTCGGAATCGCCGCGGCCCGGTCGCGAACACGCCCGCGATCGTGGAGCGGCGAGCGTAGGGTGATTTGCCGAAGCCGTATCCATACTGCACGGCGCCCACACCCAGCAGCAGACCGATGTTCGGTTGGTATCCGATCGACGGCATCGGATACCAACGGGATCCCCAGTCCTTCGGTGGTTCGGCGAGGTCGCGGGGGATCGAATCGGTGCGCAGGCCCGTGTCGCAGGAATCCGCCACGATCGGGCGAGCCGGCGGGCCCGGCACCGGCGCTGCTCCGTTCTCCAGGAACTCCGTCACCACCCCCGCACCGACCCGTGACGAGTCGACGAATGCGTCGCTCCCCGGACCGCCGATGATCCGCACCGCGATGCCGCGGGCGGCCGCGCCGCGCACCACCGCGCTATCGTCGCCGCCATGCAGGTAAGCGCGAACCTCTCTGGTCTCGCTGCGGCGCAGGGTTCTGGTGAGATACGGGGCCGAGGCGTCCGGAGCGCCGAGCCGCATTAGGACGATCGAGTCACCGTGTCGCACGATCTCCAGGACATCGTTCGCATCGGTCCCGTGCATGTCGGCGAATTCGGCGACCAGTCCGTAGAATCGGTCCGCCGCCTCCGGCAAGTGGTCACGCCGCTGGGCGAGCGCGCGCAACAGCCAGGTGCGGTGCTTTCCGGGCAGGTCCGGCGGGAGACGGCTCACGGCGTTCGCGATGGCGCCATCGCTCCAGCGGTGTTGCACCGCAGCGACCACGGAATCCCACACTGGCTTTTCGAGCTCCACCAGGAAACGGCGGTCCATGGCCCGCGCCGACCAGGTCAATCCGTAGAGGCTCGGGTACGAGACGTCGAAGCTCTGCAACTGCGGTGCGTAGAAGCGCGCCGCCCACAGCACCAGTCCATCCATGCGCGCGAAGGCATGGTCGCGATCCCCGGCGATCGGCTTCCAGATGCGCCGCCCAGCGCCGGAATTCGCTATCCACTTCCATTGGTCTGCGCCGCGATCCGCGTCGCCTACGAGGATGTCGACGAGCCGCGCTTCCAGGTACGCCCGGGCATCCACCCGGTCGTGCTCGGACCGCTCGATCAGCCTCCACACGCCTGCCGTCGTCTCCGGGGAACCCTCGGGTCGTGGCTCGATCGTCCCCAGCATTCCGGCGAAGCTCGTGCGGAATTCGCCGAGCCGAGGATCGTCCGGCATCACCCGGAGCTGGATCTCGGCGGAGTCGCCGGGCCCCGCGACCAGCGGCGCGATGACGACGGAGCCGGTCGGGTGACGGGCGCTCATCTGGTCCTGCAATGCGTACGCGACAAAGGTTCGGTGCAGCGCCCGTGGTAAACGAGCCGACGCGGGATCCTTGTCGGCGGAGCGGAAGAGATAGTGGTGCCTGTCAACGCCCGCGAAGAGCAGAGTCGCCGTTTCGAACGCGGACGACCGGCACAGCGGTGCGAGGCCTCCGGCGTAGTGATCGAGGTCCAGCAGCTCGATCTTGAGTGGCGTCGTCCACAGATCGCGGTGATGGTCGCCGACGAGCGCCCGGGTGAGCCATCCGGCGCGATAGCGCGCGTTCGGCACCACCGCGACGCTGTCCGGCGCCGAGTCTATCTTGAGGACGACTTGTCCCCAGGCGGGCCACGGACTTCCGATCCCGATCAAGGAGAGTGCGAGGCACAGCCCCGCCGCACGGCTATTGCGGTCCATCGAATTGAGTGTAGATCTGCCTAACAGAACCGCCATGTCAAGGCGGCCAGATCGTAGAGAATCCGTGCACGCAACGGTAGGCCGTCGATCCGCAGGACCGCTCCTGTGTCTCCTCTCGCTCGGGCTCGGAGGATGTGCGTCCGGGTACGGCGTCCGCGGCAACTACATCAACTTCATCCGGCCCGATCAACGTCCGCCGCTCGTCGGGTCGTTTGCGGCGGCCGATTCCTTATGGGGGAAGGCCGCCGAAAATGAACGAGGTGATGGGGTCGCCGAATCGCGGCGCGCAGCGCTCGAAGAGCTGGTGCGCCGCTTCGCGCCGACGCTCGTGCTGGCCTCCAACGACCACGTGCGGGTGGGGGAGATCAAGTACCGACTGAACCCAACGAACGTGTCGCTGTACGCCGACACCCTGCGGGTGGACGTTGCCACCGCGTCTCCGTACGCCTATCGCGAACCGTTCGACATCCCGTTGCACACACTGACGTCGGATTCGTTGGCGGGATTGGTACGGTCGTCCCTGCGGTACCAGAGTGACGTGGTGGATTTCTCGGCGTGGTATTACGACTTCCCCGGGTCCAGCCCCAAAGAGTGGTGGCAGCACTACGGCAGGTTGCGGACGGGACCGGACAGTGCTCGCTGGGCGCAACCCACCGTCTATGCGCATCCGTTCATGGATCCGGCGGGGCAGGTCGTCATCCAGTACTGGTATTTCTACCCCTTCAACGATTTCATCGGGAACCACGAGGGCGACTGGGAGCACGTGAACGTCGTTCTCTCACCCGATCGTACCAGGGTGCAGGGAGCAGACTACTTCTTTCATAATCGCAGCATCAGCCTCCCCCAGGGTAAGTACACACCCCTGGTGGAGGATGGGACCCATCCCGTGATCTACATCGGCGGTCGGATGTACAACGTCATGGACTATCCGATCCGAATTTTCGGCGGCGATCACAACGAGGGGTCGCACGGCACGTTCCCGTATGCAGGCGAGTGGGAGGCGGCGGGCGGTCTGGGCGCTCCAGAAAGCGTGCGGCCAGCGAGCAAGGACTCGAGTCGAGTGATTCACCACACCCGATTCAACGTCATCCTCACGCCCGAGCCGTCGCGCATCGACTACGAGCACGTCCCCGGAGTGTTGCAGGAATGGGCCTGGCTCTTGCTTCCCGTGCGCTTTGGCTTCCCGTCCGCCCCGTCACTCGCCTCCGAGATCAAGGCGGTGGATGTCGGCAATCGGGCACCGTATGGACCGCCATACAACACGGCGTGGAACCGCCGCTCCCCGACGCTGATGTATCCCGCCTACCAGGTCAGGAAGCTGAGCTTCACCCGCTCCGCCTTGGAAGATCTGCTGCAGCCCTGGTACTACCTCTACATCTTCCGCAGCCCACGCTACGTCCACGACACCCGTGGGCTGCTCAATCGGCGGGAGCTGCAGCGTATCGGACTGGCTCCCCGCGGTGGGTGGGCCGAGAAAGGGTTGGGCTCGCCCATTTTCGGCGTGCATATTGGCGTCCCCACGGATGGGCTGGAG
>DATFGN010000195.1:0-7832 GCA_035249405.1 Gemmatimonadales bacterium | reverse complement strand
GGGACCGCGTAAACGTCGCCACCGCCGCGAAGGACGTATCCGTGGCAAACTGATCCGCCAGATAGCGCACGAACATCCATGCCGCTCCCCGTTCGGGTAGCGACCCGATGCCGCTCGAAAACGCGAGGAAGTGCGATCCCGAAGAATCGAGAAAGCCATAGGCGTTGAACAGGTCGCCGATCACGTAGTTCGAGAAGGTGGCCTGGTCGCCCGGCAAGTAGCTGCGCCCGCCCAGCTCTTCGGCGAAGTGGGACAATCCCTCGTCGAGCCAGGTCGCTTGCGGCTCACCACTGCGGAGCAGCACGTGCTGGTTGTAACTGATCATATGCTGGAATTCATGCACGAACGTCACCGGGACCAGCCGCTTGATCTGCGTCGCGCTATGCGCACAGGAGAGCGTGCTATCCGGGTCCGCGACGATGGAATAGAACACCTCACCGTGGTTGAAGCGCGGATCGTTGACAAACGCCGGGTCGATGTCGGCGCCGAAGAAGAACCCCGCCACAAACCCCGTCTGGGTGCACTGCGCCTTGGTGACGAGCTTGTTCACCACGTTCGACATCAGGACCGCCACGACCGTGTTGTTGTCGATATCCGACTCGCGGCCGAAGGCGGTCGTGTCGAGCGCGTATAACCGGGAGTCGAACACCGCGCCCAGGGAGTCGTAGTCCGCCTGCGAGAGCCCACCGGCGGGCGCCGCGTTGTCTACGTAGAGCGCGAGATGCCCGGAGACCGTCTTGGCGGTCGCGGTCACGGATTGAAACGCCGAACAGGTCAGATTGCGGCACACGCTGAAGGTGCGCGTGCTGCCGACGGTGGGCGGCGGCGTCGCAGCCGGGCTGCGCAAAGCCGGGGCCGTCGTGGGCGGTGCCGCAGGGAGACCCGTCCAATGGGTCCGCTCCTGCCGGCGCAGGAAATTGTGAAACCGCACGGCCGGATCACGCGCCTCGACCATCGCCGCGGCGCTCGCCTGGACCGTGGCCGAAACGTGGAGTGTGTCCCCATCCAGCACGAATGCCGCAATCGCGCCCTCGGCGTCGGTGGCGAGCTGCGGAAACAGCAGGTAGATCGCGGAGTCGATGAGCGACGCGTTCCCGGAGAATATCAGGCAGCCGGCGTTCGCCACCGGGGGAATCGACTGGTATTGGCCTACGTTGAGCGTCACCGATTGGCCACCGGTGGTGTTGCACGGCACCACGGGCGGTCCGCTCGAGTCCCCACTCCCACAAGCCGTGAGAACGCCGCTCGCCAAGATTCCCACCAACGGGCTAGGCCGCACCGGAGACTCCTTCCACTGGGCTCGCTCGCCGGGCCAATGCCCAACGCAAGCAAAGGGGACCGAATGTGGCGTGGACCGCCACCAGGCCCACGACCAAGGACTCGAATGATACCCCCCACTCGGGAAAGGCCCGCCGACCGACCGCCGCCAGCACCAAGCCCACCCCACCTTGCGAGATAAGCCCCAGCCACCCCTGACGCGCAATGACGTCTGTCACGGCCGCGTTGCGAGCCGCCCAGCGACCGGCCCAGTACAACCCTACCCCACGGACGAACACGAGGAGCGCCATCCACGGCCACAACGCGAACCAGGCCGACACGTCGAGCCCGACGGCCACGATGGCGAACGCCGCACCGGCCACAGCCACCCCACGCACGTCAAAATGCCGTCGCAGCCGGTCGGCGCTGGTACCATCCCATCGGGCCAGGACGAGGCCGGCAACCAGCGCGGTGAGGGTCGCTTCGGCATGGCCCAGGAGCCCGGCTACCCCGGCCCCGAACGCCACTCCAACCATGACCACGCCCGGCGGAATTGCGAGCGCGGCAGCGAACCGAGTCACCAGTCCAGCCAGCAGCCCTCCACCCAGGACCGACGCCCCGAGGGTGAGGAGCGGCAGCCAGAACGCCCCCTCGTGCAAGGTGCCCGCGCTGGTCAGGAACCGCACCAACAGGAGCGTGACGGCGAACAACGGCACGGCGACAAAGTCCCGCATCACGTGCAGGCGCAGCAGGTCCCGACCCGTGGTGGCATCGGGCAAATCCTGTTGCGCAAGCCACGTCAGGCCGGGTGCCGCGACCACGGTGACTGTGCCCAGCGCCAACGCGACGGCGATTGCATCGCCGGTCGGCTGGTGGATAGTCAGGGGAAACCAGGGATGCAGCGCGTACACGATCCCGGCCGTCACGACGAAGGGGACGACGACGGAGGCCGTGAGGTATCGAGGCGGTCCCGCCGGCCCGCCCGTCCCGTTCCCCCGCAGCTCCAACCCGGCCCGCAGCGCGAACAGGGCGACCGCAGCGTCGCCAATCAGCCGCAGCGCGGCCGCCTCCTCCGCGCGTACCAATCCAAGTCCGTACGGCCCGAGCAGGATGCCGCTGGCCAGGAACCCGGTCACGCGCGGCCAGCCCCACAACACCATCAGCCGACCAGCGAGTTCGGCCGTCACCGCCAGCATACCGAGCGCGAGGGTCGCGCGGGCGACGAGATCGGCACCCGCGCTCCAGCGGTGCAACAACCCCAGCGCGAGCGCGAGCACCAGCAGACGGCCAACCGATCGCATGGTCCGGAGAATTTCGACCCGTGAGCGGCTTTTGACAATGCAAATCGACGCCGGTATCTTCCGTTCAGACCTTGCGGTCTGCCCGATGACGTTCGTCCATCTCCACACGCACAGCGAATACTCCCTGCTCGACGGTGCGAACCGGATCCCGGAGCTCCTGGATCGGGTCGCGACGCTCGGGATGGACTCGCTTGCCATCACCGACCACGGCAACCTGCACGGCGCCTGGACCTTCTACGAGGGGGCCAAGGCGCGCCATCTCCGTCCCATTCTCGGGTTCGAGGCCTACCTCGCTTTCGGCAGCCGCCACGCCCGGGAAAAGCCGGCTGACGCCCCGGGGCCGTACTCACACCTCGTGTTGCTGGCCAAGAACCGCGAGGGGTACCGCAACCTGATCAAGCTGACCTCGATCGCGTTCCTGGAAGGATTCTACCGGCGGCCACGGATCGATCGCGAAGCTCTGGAGAGCCACAAGGAAGGATTGGTGTGCCTGGCGGCCTGTCTGTCAGGGGAAGTCGCCTTGTACCTGCGACAAGGGCAATACGAGGCGGCCAAGGCGAGCGCGGAGTACTTCGGGCGCCTGTTCGGCCGTGACGGGTTCTGGCTCGAGGTACAAAACCACGGGATCGAAGAGGAAAAGCTCGTCACCGAGGGCATGTTCCGCCTCGCGCACGAGCTGGGGCTCCCGGTGGTGGCGACCAACGACGCCCATTATTTGAAGAAGGAAGACGCCGAAGCCCACGACGTGCTGCTCGCCATCGGGACCGGGAAAGACCTCGACGATCCGAAGCGGTTCCGGTTCTTCGGACAGGAGAGTTACGTCAAGTCCGAGAAGGAGATGAAGGCGCTGTTTCCGGATCGCCCCGAGCTCCTGGCGGAGACGGCACGCGTCGCCGAATTGTGCGAGTTCGACTTCGAGAAGCGCTACTTCCTGCCGCAGTTTCCTCGCCCGGCCGAGTTTGCGAGTGACAATGACCTGCTGGTCCATCTGGCCCGTCAGGGCGCCCGCGAGCGCTACGGTGATCCGCTACCCGGCCCGGTCGCCGAGCGGATCGACTACGAGCTGGACGTCATCCAGCGGACGGGCTACGCCGGCTACTTCCTGATCGTCTACGACCTGATGAAAGCGGCGCGCGACCGGGGGATTCCGGTGGGTCCGGGGCGCGGCTCGGCCGCCGGATCGCTGGTCGCGTACGCGCTGCAGATTACCAAGGTCGACCCGCTGCGCTTCGACCTGCTGTTCGAGCGGTTCCTGAATCCCGAGCGGATTTCGATGCCGGACATCGACCTCGACTTCTGCTTCGAGCGCCGCGGCGAGGTGATCGAATACGTCCGTGCGCGCTACGGCCGCGAGTCGGTGGGCCAGATCATCACCTTCGGGACCATGAAGGCCCGGGCGGCGTTCCGGGACGTGGCGCGCACGCTGCGGCTCGAGATCGGCGAGGTGGATCGCGCCACGAAGTTCATTCCCGCGGGCCCGGGGTTCTCGCTCACCCTCGCCGAAGCCGCGGTGAAGGTCCCCGAGCTGAAGAGTCTCGCGCAGCAAGACGAGCGCGTCCGCAAGGTCATGGACCTGGGCAGCCGGATCGAAGGGCTGGCCCGCCATGCATCGGTGCACGCCGCGGGCATCGTGATCGCCCCGGGCCCCCTCTCGGACTACGTCCCCGTCTGCCTGGCCCCCCAGGACGACAACGCCATCATCACGCAGTACGACATGGTCGCGCTCGAGAAGGTCGGCATGCTGAAGATCGATCTGCTCGGCCTGCGCACCCTGACGGTGATTCACGACACGGTCGCCATGGTCCGGGAGCGCCATGGCATCGCGCTCGACATGGATCATCTCGATCTCGAAGACCCGGCCGTCTACGCACTGCTCCGCAGCGGCCGGACCGCCGGCGTCTTCCAGTTCGAGTCGGCGCTGGCCACCGATTGCCTGCGGCAGATGAAATGCGATCGCTTCGACGATCTCGTGGCCGCCAACGCCCTGCTCCGACCCGGTCCGCTCGACACCGGCATGCATCTGGTGTTCATCAACCGCAAGCTGGGGCGCGACCCGGTGCGCTATCCGCATCCCGCGCTGCAGGAGCTGCTCGAGCCCACCTACGGCGTCATCACCTATCAGGAGCAGGTGATGCGGATCGCCAACGTGCTGGGCGGCTATTCGCTCGCCGAAGCCGACGTGCTGCGCAAGGCGGTCGGGAAGAAAATCAAGGAGCTGATCCAGGAAGAGCTGGAGCGGTTTGTGGAGCGGGCCGTGTCCCGCGGGCACGACCGGCGCATCATCGAGGACATCGCGGCGCAGATCGAGACCTTCGGTCGCTACGGATTCAACAAATCCCACGCGGTCGCGTACTCGCTGCTGTCCTACCAGACCGCCTGGCTCAAAACGCACCATCCCGCCGAATTCCTGGCCGCGCTGCTCTCGAGCGAGATCGGCGACACCGACAATGTCGTCACCTACATCAACGAAGCGCGCGAGATCGGCCTCGAAGTACTGCCGCCGGACGTCAACGAATCGCGATTCAAGTTCACGGTGGTCGGTGAAACGCGGATTCGCTTCGGGCTCGGCGCCGTAAAGAACGTCGGCGAGGGCGCCATCGCTTCGATCATCGCCGGGCGCGAGGCCGCGCCCTATCGCTCGCTGGTCGAGTTTTGCGATCGGATCGATCTGCGGCTCTGCAACAAGCGGGTGCTGGAGGCCCTCATCGACGCCGGCGCGTGCGATTCCCTGGGCGGGCACCGGGCGCAGCTCGTCGCGGCGCTCGACCATGCCTTCAGCGAGGCGCAGCTGCGGCAGCAGGAGCGCTTCTCCGGCCAGCACGGGCTGTTCGGTGAGGCGCAGCCGGCCGCCCGTCCGGCGGCACCCCTCCCCGAGGTCGCCCCGTGGACCGAGCACGACCGCCTGGTGCGGGAGAAAGCGGTGCTGGGGTTCTTCATCTCCGGGCACCCCCTCGCCAAGTACCGCACCGAGGTGGAGCTTTTCGGGACCCGGACCACGGCTACGCTGGGCGCCTGGAGCGAGCAGAAGGTGATGATCGCCGCGGTCATGTCGGTGGTGAAGCGGCAGGTCTCGAAGAAGTCCGGCGCCGAGTATGCACGCCTCGTGCTGGAGGACTTTCACGGCACGGCGGAGGCGTTGGTGTTTCCGGATGCCTGGTCTCGGCTCAACACGGTGATCGCGCCCGATCGCGCACTCTTGCTCACCGGCAGCTACAGCCAGCGCGACCGGGGGGAGGACCAGGCCCCGTTTATCGTGGAAGCCGCCCGGCCGTTGGACGAGCTGAAGGCAAGCGGCCAGATCGGGTTGGCGCTGCGCTGGAACGCCGGCACGCCACGCGAAGCGGAGGCGGCCCGTGCGGCGGCAGCCCTGTGCGCCGCGCACCCGGGGCCGGCGCCGGTCCTGGTCGAATGGGAAGGCGAGTCCAACGGTGGCGGGGCGCGATTGGTGAGCCGGAGCCTGCGCGTCGATCCGGATGAGGAGTTGCTGGTCGCGCTCCGCGGCATTCTCGGCGCGGAGAGCGTCCACCTGGTGAAGGCAGGCTGACGGATGGCGACTTATACACTCGATTTCGAGCGCCCGTTGCTCGAGATCGAGAAGCAAATCGAGGAGCTGAAGCGCAACGCCGGCGAGCAGGCGGCCGACACCGGGCCGCTCGAACGCCAGCTGGCGGAGCTGCGGGCGGAGATCTATCGCACCCTGACGCCGATGCAGCGCGTCCAGGTGGCCCGCCATCCGCGCCGGCCGTATACCCTCGACTACCTGCGCACCGTCTTTTCCGATTTCATCGAGCTGCACGGCGATCGCCTGTTCCGCGAAGATCCGGCGATGGTATGCGGCTGGGCACGGCTCGACGGGGCCACGGTAATGGTCATCGGACATCAGAAGGGACGCGACACCAAGGAAAATCTCAAGCGCAACTTCGGGATGGCACATCCCGAGGGCTACCGCAAGGCGCTGCGGCTCATGGAGCTGGCCGCGAAATTTCACGCGCCGGTCATCACCCTCGTGGACACGCCGGGCGCCTACCCGGGGCTGGAAGCCGAGGAGCGCGGCCAGGCCGAAGCGATCGCCACCAATCTGATGGCGATGGCCGGGCTGCGAACCCCCATCATCACCGCGGTCATCGGCGAAGGGGGCTCGGGCGGGGCGTTGGCCGTCGGCCTCGCCGACCGCGTGCTGATGCTCGAGAATTCCGTGTACTCCGTGATCACGCCCGAAGGCTGCGCCGCCATCCTGTGGCGCGACGCGAGCCAACGCGAGCGGGCCGCGGAGGCCTTGAAGCTCACCGCGCAGGACCTGCTGCGGCTGAAGATCATCGACGAGATCATTCCCGAGCCGCCGGGCGGCGCGCACGCCGATCCGGAAGCGACGGCCGAGTCGCTGGGGGACGCCCTGCGGCGTCACCTGCGCGAACTGCGGCGCGTCAAGCTCGACAAGCTGCTCAAGCGTCGGGAGGAGAAGTATCTCTCGATGGGCTCGCTGAGCGAGCGCTGACGTGACGGCGGTCGTCGAGGTCCGCTTCAAGGGGAATCGGCTCGAGTATTTCAACTGGTCGGCCGAGGAGCCCCTCACCCCGCACGATCCGGTCATCGTCGAAGTGGAACGGGGCCAGGACCTGGGGCGGGTGTCGGCGGTAGGCGACAACGCCTTGAAGAAGTGCGCCCGCGGGTGCGGCGGCTGCTCCCTGGCCGATGTGCCCAAGACTGTCGAGCGCCAGGTGCTCCGCCGTGCGACGAGCGAGGACGTCCGGCAATCCGATCGCCTGCGCGGCGACGAAGAGGAGGCGCGGCGCACCGCCCGCGATCGGGTCCGCCAGCATCAGCTGTCCATGAAAGTCACCGACGCCGAGTGGCAGTGGGATCGGCGCAAGCTCACCCTGTACTTCACAGCCGAGCAACGCGTCGACTTCCGCGCCCTGGTCCGCGACCTCGCCGCGGTGTTCCGCACCCGGATCGAGCTGCGCCAGATCGGCGCGCGCGAGGAAGCCCGTCGCCTCTCCGGTGTGGGCCGTTGCGGGCGGGAATACTGCAGCGCGAGCTGGCTCCCCGAGCTGCGCCCGGTGAACCTGTCGGTCGCCAAGGATCAGCATTTGTCGTTGAACCCGTCACAGATCTCGGGCCCCTGCGGCCGGCTCCTGTGCTGCCTGCACTACGAGCACGAGTTCTACGTGCAGAGCCGCCGGCGCTTCCCCAAGGAAGGCAAGGTGCTGCGGACGGAGGTAGGCGAAGAGCGGGTGCTCGCGATCGACATTTTCCGTGATCGCGTGACGTTGC
>DATFGN010000194.1:0-2080 GCA_035249405.1 Gemmatimonadales bacterium | reverse complement strand
GTACAGCAGCTGCATCCGGTCGGCACCCCAGCGGTCCGCCAGCTCGAACGGGCGCATGCCCGTCACCTCCAGGTCGGACGCGGTCCGCAAGTGGGACTCCAAGCGCCCGATCAAGTTCGGGGCGTCGTGCGATCGCGACAGCTGCGTCGTGCGGAGTTCCAGCCGGCCGGCGTCGAGTTGCTCCGGCGGCGGCAGGGCGGGAACGGCGTGCGTCTCCGGGTCGCGGACGTGTCGCTCCAGCGCGTGGGCGAGCGCCACCGTCTTCCGTATGCCCGTGCGCGCCAGCAGCGTTCGCGCGGCAATCGCGCCGAACCGGGTGCGCGGGACGATCCGGGCGAACACCTCGACGTCGGTCCCGTCGGCGGCCGGGTGGAGCCGGACACCCGTGGACACCTCCGCGAGCGGACCGCGGGAGAAGCGGCGAAGGACCTGATAGAACCGGCCCTCGACCCATTCGAACGGGAACTCCTCGTACCGCACCCGGCGCCCGTACGAACGGGTCTCCGCCGAATAGTGCCCCTTGCGGCGACGGTCCAGCATCGGAGCGAAACGCACCGGCGACAGATCGATGTTGCGATTGAGCCGATCGGTATCGGCAAGGAACGACCACAGATCCTGCTTCGGCAGCCGGATCCGGGCCGTCCTGGACAGCAGCACGGCTTTCGCCATGCAAGAACTATAGGCGCTCCGCGCCCGTGCGCCTTTCTGGTTGCTCCTGCTACCAGAAAGGCGCACAGGGGCTAGGCCCCTACGTCGTCGAGGGACTCGTTCTTCGTCTCCTTCATCACCAGCAGCGCGACGAACGTGAGCGCGGCGGCGATGAGCAGGTAGATGCCCACCCAGCCGACGCCGTACGACGTGGCGAGCCAGGTGGCGATGAACGGTGCGACGGCGGCACCGAGGATGCTGGCGGTGTTGTAGGCGATCCCCGAACCCGTGTAGCGCACGTTGGTCGGGAACAGCTCGGGCAGAACGGCACTCATCGGCCCGAAGGTCATGCCCATCAACAACATTCCGATTGCCAGGAACACGAGCATGCGGGCGTTGCCCATGCCGTCCTGGTTCAGCATGACACCGAACGTGAGCCCGAACAGCATGATGAACCCGGTGATGGTGAGCAGCGTGATGCGGCGACCGTAGCGGTCGGCCAGCCACCCCGACACGGGAACCGCGGCGGCGAAGAACAGGACCGCGATCAGCTGAAGGACCAGGAAGTCGGTGTAGTGGAACCCGGCTCCCGTGCCGCCCTGGGCGGGGGTCTTGCCGGTGCCGTAGCTCAGCACCCACGTGGTCATGATGTAGAAGAGCGTGTACGTGGCGAGCATGACGAACGTGCCGATGATCAGCTGACGCCAGCTGGTCTTGAACACCTCGGCGATCGGGGTCTTCACCTTCTCGCCGCGCGCGACGGCACGGGCGAACACGGGCGTCTCCTCCAGCTTGAGCCGCACGTAAAGACCGATCATCACCATGATCGCGCTGAGCAGGAACGGGATACGCCAGCCCCAGGTGAGGAACGCGCCGTCCAGGTCGGGGCTGCTGTTGTCGTGGTCCATGAACAGCGTGATGATCAGGAACAGACCGTTGGCGAGGAAGAAGCCGATCGGCGCGCCCAGCTGCGGCCACATGGCCGCCCAGGCGCGCTTGCCCTTCTGCGCGGTCTCGGTCGCGAGCAGTGCCGCGCCGCTCCACTCACCGCCCAGTCCGAGGCCCTGGCAGAAGCGCATCAACGCCAGCAGAGCGGGCGCGACGATGCCGATCTGGTGGTAGGTCGGCAGCAGACCGATCACGAACGTGGCGATGCCCATGGTGAGGAGTGAGCCGACGAGCGTCGTCTTGCGTCCGATGCGGTCGCCGAAGTGGCCGAACAGGATCGACCCGAGCGGCCGGGCGACGAACGCGAGACCGAATGTGGCGAGGGACGCCAGCAGGGCGGTGGTGCCATTTCCCTTGGGGAAGAACAGATGCGGGAACACGGACACGGCCGCGGTCGCATAGATGTAGAAGTCGTAGAACTCGATGGACGTTCCCACCATGCTCGCGACGACGATCCGGCTTCTGGGTACGCCGGCGACGGTGG
>DATFGN010000193.1:0-5851 GCA_035249405.1 Gemmatimonadales bacterium | reverse complement strand
ACGAGTCGATGACGATCTTGATCTGATCGGTCGGCGGGCGGACGTCGCGTCGGGCGAGGATGCTGGAAATTTTCTGCGGTTCCGGGTCGAACATGCGAATGAAGGCGTAGAAGTTGTGCTCGTCGTAGGCGACCCGGGCCTCGGTGGCGAACCGTGCCGCCTTGCCTTCATTGGGGTCGAACTCCAGGAACTCGGTAATCGGCTGCGCCGTGCGCCACACCGCGTCGTCGTCTCGGCCATCGATCGTCGGTGGCTGGGGCGCCCGGGCGGCGGCGGCCTGCGTGGACGACGCCCGTGGCGGGGCCGGGGGCGTGATGGAAGCCGTTTGTAGCAGCGCAGCGGCGAACAACGTTGGTGCGATCACGGACATGCCCTCGATGGGGATCAACGGATGAGACAGCCTACGAGCGAAAAGGGTTGAACGCCCGCGTCAGGCCGGCGTCCTGACCGATCGCTGACATAACTCCGGAGCGGGTCCGGCTAGGGCGGATATGATTGGAGCCACACGCCTTACCTGCGAGGTCCGATGCGTCATACCCCTGTCATACTCCTCTGGGCGGTCGCTGCACTCCTGGCTCCAGACACCGCCGCGGCCCAGGGCCGGTTTCCGCCCGATTCCTTCAAGAACCTGAAAGTTCTCCCCAAGACCATCGACCAGCGCACGCTCATCAATACGATGCGGGGGTTTACCCAGGCACTCGGCGTGCGGTGCACCCACTGTCACGTTGGTCAGGAAGGGCAGCCGCTCGATTCGGTCAACTTCGTCTCCGACGACAAGCGCCCCAAGCGGGTCGCGCGGGTGATGATGCACATGGTGATGCACATCAACGGTGAGCACTTGGCCGAAGTCCCAGACCGGCCCGAGCCGCTGCTCGAGGTGCGCTGCGCGACGTGTCACCGCGGAGTGGCGCGGCCCCGGCTCCTGGATGACGACATCACGCTTACTCTGGCTGATAGCGGGTTGGACGCCGCCGCGCGCCGCTACCGGAGCCTGCGGGAGCAATACTACGGCAGCGGGTCATACGATTTCCGGGAAGGCGTGCTGGCGCAGGTGGCGCGCTCGGAAGCGATGGCGAACCGTGTCGACAATGCCATCGGGTTACTGAAACTCGACGCCGAGTTCTACCCGGCCTCGGGCGCCATCCCCTTCCTGATGGGCGAAGCGCTGCTGCAAAAGGGCGACACGACCGGCGCCCTCGCGAGCTATCGCGACGCGCTCGTGAAGGACTCGACGAATGGACAGGCCCGACGCCGGATTGCCGCGCTCACCGGCGCGGGCGGGGGACCTCGCTAGCGCCGATCGGCGTGCCCGGAGGTGGCGGCGTCGCCGGCGTCCCTCCGCTGGATGCCTCGCGCCGCGATAAGAAGCGTTCGATGTCCGCCGCGGCCAGGGCGCGATGCGCCCTCGCCTCGGCATCCGCCGTGACGAGCGGTGTCGCGGCCAGGCGCGCGATGCGGCGCAACCCCGCTTCCGCGTCCGCACGGGCCTGCACGACCGCATCCGTATCCCGCGCGAGCGACAGCAGCCCGTCCACCACGACCCGCTGCGTCACCCGTTGGAGCGCGGCGTAGGCCGGAGTCGGGGCCGTGCCCCAGGTCCGGGAGATCATCCGGTCGATGACATCCGAGAGCGTCGGCAACGAACGATCGCGGTCGGCGAACGCGATCACGCGGGCGGTTCGATTGGGAGCAAGCAGTCCGCGTACGACCATGGTGGCGAGGGTCCGGCCGGCGGCGAGCTGGTTGAATGCCGGAGCGCCGCGCGCGTGGAAGCCGCGTGGATCGGTGTCGTAGCCGAACGGCGTCGGTGCCAGATCGGCCAACACGCGCTCGGGGATAGCCAACGCCCGCGGCTGGATGGCATCGAGGAGCAGCTCGAGTGCACGGCGTTGGCGCGTAGCGGGAATGATCCGCGTGACGGGCGCCGAGTCGCCGCGGACCCCGTAGCGATACTCCATTCCGCCAACGGCCTTGATGGCCGCCCCCAGCGTAAAACGATGATGCAGGTACACAGTGGCGAAGCGGCGGTTCAGGACCGCCATCGGCTCCCCGGCCCGGATCGCGCGCTCGTCGAACCGGGACATCAGCGTATCGCGCACCGTCTGGACGCGGGCCAACTCGTCGACCGCGTCGCTGCCGTTGACCCAGGTCGTTCCTTCCGGATAGGAGTTGTCGGAGGCCTCGTCGGGATTCGTGATGAACCGGAGCCCTCGTGCCATTCCTTCCCGAACGATCGCGTCCAGTCCCGCATCCTCCTGGCCGGCCGGGAACTCGGCGTAGGCCCAGCGGATCGCCAGGGAGTCATACGCGCCGGGTCCGTTGCGGTAAGCATCGGAGAGGTCGATCCGTCCGTTGGTGAGCTTGATCAACGGTGCGGGATAGGCCATCACCGAGGCGCGCCCGTCGGCGGCCGCGATGAAATTGTGCGCTAGGCCGAGCGTGTGCCCGACTTCGTGGGCCGCGTGCTGGCGGCGCCGCGCCATCGCGAACTCCACCGCGCTCACGTCCGGGTCGAGCGAGGCGATCCAATCCGCGAACCCCTGGTCCAGCTCGAGGGGGTCCTGTTCCTCGGCGCCCTCCCGGGCGGGCTCCGTGCCCGCGAACCAGTCGTAGTCCACCACCGAGCGGTGCGACTCCATCCGAACAGCGGCCTTGATGATCTCCCCAGTGCGCGGGTCCGCGAACGCGGGGCCGATCGAATAGTCGGGGTCGGTGCGATGCACCCACTGGATCACGTTGTAGCGAGCGTCCATGGGATCCATGTCAGGCGGCATGGCTTCGATCCGGAACGCGTTCTGGAATCCCGCCGCTTCGAACACCGTGTTCCACCACATCGCGCCCTGACGAAACGCGGTTCGGTACGGTTCCGGGATCGCCGCGTCGAGGTAGTAGACGATTGGCTGGACGGGCTCGGAGAGAGCCACCCCCGGGTTCTTCTTGATCAACCGGTGCCGGATGGCGTAGCGGCGCACGTAGTCCTGATCGAACGGCTGGGCGAAGTCGTAGTAGGTCACGGGAAACAGACCGATGCGGGGGTCGAAGCGCCGCGGGCGGAATCCCGTATCGGGCAGCTGCACCAGCGACAGATGTTGCCGCACGGAGATCGCCCGCGCTTCGGGCGCGTGCGACTGAATACTCGGCCCCGGCTGGTCGCTCGTGAACGTCAGCGAGGTCTCAATCTCGGTGTTGCGCGGAAACCCTTTGGTCCGCGGCAGGAACACCGTGCTGCGCCTGGCGTCCAGCTGAAACGCGCCCTGATCGCTGCCGCGCAGCGTGCCGCGCACGTCGCTCAGATCGCTCAGCGTGAATGCGGTCACATCGAGCAGCAGGCGACCGCCCTCTTCCGCCAGCAGGTCGAAGGCGGCCAGCGTCGACAGCGGAAACGACTCCTGAACCGAGCGTGACAGGGCGCCCGTATCACCAACGGCGCGAAACTGCGGGTTCTGGAGCACCAGCAGCACCTTCGGGCCGACTCGGTCGAAGCGGGCGATCTGCTCGCGGCCAATGGTGCCGCGGTCGATGCCGATGTTCGCATCGCCCAGGCCTGTGGCCAGCGACGGGAGATAGAGGAAGTCCTGTCCGATGCGGCCGGAAGGAATCTCGAGCAGCAGGCGACCTTTGGACTGGTCCCAGTAGAGCGGGAAGTAGCCGTCGCGCTTTTCCAATGTGCGGGTCGAGTCCGCGATGGGCTGCTGCTGGGCCACCAGGGGGCGCGCGGCGATCATCGCTGCGCCGGCGACGAACAACGGTACCAGACGCATGGGTGGGGCTCCTCGTTGGGCTAGCGCGAGCCGGCCGCGGCCAGCATCGCCAGGGCGGCGTCGCGCACGGCGTTGAAGCCGGCGGCTGAGCTGTCAGGACGCACGTCGTTCGACGTGTTGAAGGCCGCAATGGCCCCGTTCCTGGTTTCGGGGTCGATGTAGAAGAATGACCGGAACCCCGCCTGGCTGCCGGTATGACCGATGAAGCGGCGTTGCGCGCGGTGCAACACAAAGAAAGAGAGCGCGACGGAATCCGGCACCTCACCGGGGATCGGGAACCGGCTGCGCCACATCTCCTCGAGCGAGGCGTGGCGCAGCACCACGTCAAAGCGACGGGCCAGCGCCGTATCCGCCCCGGCCGAACCGGTGAGAAACCGGAGCCACGTCGCCAGATCGCCGAGCGGTGCGTTCCAGCCACCGTTGGGAATCGTGATGCCAGGGTCGAAGTCCCGCCCGTTGTCCTGCATCCAGAGTGCGCCCGACGCGCTGTCGCGCACGAGGAAGTAGTTGTTCGATCGTGCCTCGGCCAGCCAATACGGCGTGCCCGCGAAGTAGCTGTGAGTGAAGCCGAGTGGGCCCCACAGATTCTTGTAGATGTATCCCTCCCACGGATCGCCCGAGATGGCCTCGATGATGCGCGCCAGATAGATGAACCCGGGGTTGGAATAGCCGAAACGCGAGTCCGGCCGGAAGAGAACCTCCTGATACGGCATCATGGCGACCAGCTGCTCCCACCGTGTCGGCTCGAACGGCTCCCACGGCCGTCCTTCCGAGTAGGGCCACGTCGGGCTTTGGAATCCCGCCGAGTGACCGAGCAGCATGCGGATCGTGATCGCGTCGATGGATCCGAAGGAATCGTGGATCTGGCGCAGCTCGGGAACCCAGCGCGTGACCGGGTCATCCAGGGAGAGGAGGCCGCGGTCGCGCAGCTGGAGGATGGCGACGGCCGTCAGGGTCTTGGTGATCGAAGCCCAGTGATAGATCGTCGCCGGACTGGTGCGGATACCGCGCGCGCGGTCGGCAAACCCGTATTCATGGTGCGCCACCTCCCGGCCATCCCGCAGCACCACGAGGCTGGCGCCGACGATGCTGTCCGACGCGACGTACGCATCGAATGCGCGCACCAGCGCGGGCCAGTCGCGGGGGACCTGTGCGGTGACGGAAGCGGCAAGGACCGGCAGCAAGAGCAACGGCAATCGGGTGGCGCGCATGGCGGGCAAAGATACGGAAAAGCCCCCACTCCCGCGCGGGGAGAGGGGGCCTCAGCCCAGAGATCAGCACTCGATTCGATCAGGTCTTCGTCAGCGTGAATTCCCCGCAGGCGGTGAACGTGATCGTGATGGTGGAGGTGGTGCCGTTCCGCGTCACGACCGCCACCAGGGTCCCACTGTCGAACTTGGGTCGATCGTCGCACGCCGCATTGAAGTGCAAGGGCGTGGGCGTCGAGATATCGAGCGCGAAACTGCGGTCGCCGTGCGTGAACGTCGAGGTACCGGTGATCGTGAGGGTCCCGCTCGGCAGCCAGGCGTCGGCGCGTATCGCGCCCGCCGAGTCGGCGGTGAACAGGTTATCCCAGTTCCGCACGTGGCTCGCGGTGCTGCCGTCCTTGAACACGATGTCGGTGTGAAAATCGACGGTGGTCTGCGCAATGTGGGCGGAGTCGCGGATCAGCTGGCGGCTCCCGTTCAACAGAATCGAAGACAACAGGCCGTCACGATTGACGTGGACCCGCGCGAAATCCGTGAACACCAGCTTGATCGCCCGGTCCGTGACGACCGGTGTCGGATCGACCACGTCGATGATCCCGCGCACCGTGTCCGATCCGCGCCGGAACGTGAACACGCAATCGGAGAACGTCAGGCGCACGGAATCCTGCACGCGGTCTCCGTCCGAATTGGTCGGCGGCGTCGGCGAGATGTCCACATTGCAGGTGAACGGGGTCGAGAGCCTCAGGCCGGGTGGCGGCGCGCCAGGCACAAAGCCCACGCCGCCGCCGGCAGTGGCAGCATCGAGCTCGGCTTGCGCATCGGCGACGACCACCTGACCGATGCTGTCGGCCTGGGCGGCGGTGAGCGCTGGCTGTTGCGGAC
>DATFGN010000192.1:0-2159 GCA_035249405.1 Gemmatimonadales bacterium | reverse complement strand
CGCCACGGTCGCGTCCGTGGTAGCGTCCGGGGCGCGATAGAGCGTGGTCGAACGAGCCGCCTGCACGCGACCGGCTTCGACCGCCGCGGGTGGGCTCGTGTCCGCCGGCACCACTGGGCGCGGCGTCGGGGTTGCGGTGGCCGGCGCGGCGGGGGGTGGGCTCGTGGTGCCAGCGGCCGCCAACGCGCTGCGTTGCATCCAGCCCTGGCGTCGCACGCGCACCCAGCGTCCCTGCTCGCTCTGCTTGTCGAGGAGAAATCCCTTGCTGAGATGGGCGACGATGTCCCCGGCCGGCGCGGCGCGCAGGTTCTCGGACGGGGCTTTGGTGACCGCGAGGTCATGTCCGTCCCGCGACGTCCAGCCCACCGACGATCCGAAAATCCATCCCTCAAGCGTGACCTGCGCCCATTCGCCCTGCACCGCGGTCTGCTCGAGGGTGGCGCCCGATTCGAGCTGGGCCAAGCGCCGGCCGGCGGCGGCCTGATAGAACCAGGCACCATCGCTCGACACGCGGACTCGGGCTTGCGCGGCGATCGGTGCGGCGAACAGGATGACAACTGGTAGGAGGCGCAGCGCGTCGGTAGATTGCATCCCCTTCAATATGAATAACAGGCTCGGGTCGCGCACCCCGGTCGCGCTCATCGTGCTGGACGGCTGGGGGTTCCGCCCCGGGCGCGACGGCAACGCCGTCGAGCTGGGCGACACGCCGACCTGGCACCGTCTGTGGGAGCGCGCACCGAAGACCCTGCTCGATGCGTCGGGCCTCGCCGTGGGGCTTCCCGAAGGCCAAATGGGCAACAGCGAGGTCGGCCATCTGAATCTCGGGGCCGGTCGCGTCGTTCCGCAGGATATCGTCCGCATCTCCCAGTCCATCACATCCGGTGAATTCTTTCAGCTGGCTCCGCTGACGGAGCTCTGTGCCAGCGTGAAACGCTCCGGCGGCACGCTCCATCTGCTGTCGTTGATCGGGACGGGGGGCGTGCACGCCACGGACCAGCACCTGCTCGCCGCCGCCGACCTGGGACGGCGGGCCGGCATTCCCGTGGCGATCCACGCCTGGCTCGACGGGCGCGACACGCCGCCGCAGTCCGGGCTCGGATTCATGCGCGACCTCGTCGACAGCCTCGGACGGATCGGCGAGTCCGTCGGCCAGAGCGTGACGGTCGCTTCCGTCGTCGGTCGCTACTACGCGATGGACCGGGACAAACGCTGGGACCGGACGAAGCTCGCGTACGACGCCATGGTGCACGGAGTCGGCGCCGCCGCGACCGCTCCCGTGGCGGCGATTCAACAGGCCTACGACGCCGGCGAGACCGACGAGTTCATCAAGCCGCGCGTCCTCAGTGGAGCCCCGCGGATCGCTTCCGGCGACGGCGTGTTCGTGGTGAACTTCCGGGCCGACCGCGTGCGGCAGATTTGCCGAGCCCTGGCCCTCCCGGGCTTCGACGGATTCGTCGACAAACAGCGGCCCAAGGTCACGCTCGTGACCATGACCCAATACGACGCCACGTTTCCCTTCCCCATGGCCTTCGCCCCGATGGTGTTGCACCGCATCGTGGCCCAGGTTCTCGCCGACCGCGGCAAGACCATGTTCCGGACCGCGGAGACGGAGAAGTACGCCCACGTGACCTACTTCTTCAACGGCGGAATAGAGGCGCCGAACAAGGGCGAGGAGCGCGAGCTGGTCCCGTCGGTCACGGACGTGGCGACCTACGATCAGCGCCCCGAAATGAGCGCGGTCGGCGTCACCGATGTACTGTGCCGAGCGCTCGAAGCCAAGCAGCACGACTTTATCCTGTGCAACTACGCCAATGGAGACATGGTGGGCCACTCTGGGGTACTATCGGCGGCCGTGAAGGCGGTGGAAACCGTGGATGTGTGCCTCGCCCGCGTGCTCGCGAGCGCGGAACGCAGCGGCACCACGCTGCTGATCACGGCCGACCACGGCAACTGCGAGTTGATGATCGACCCTTCGACTGGTGGGCCGCACACGGCCCATACGACCAACCCGGTGCCGTTTCTCCTGATTGGGGATGGCGCCGCGGGCGTCCAGTCGCTGCGCGCCGGCGGCAGCCTGCGTGACGTAGGGCCAACGCTGCTCCGACTGCTCGGGCTGGAGCCGCCGGATGAGATGACTGGACGAGACTTGCGGGAGGTGC
>DATFGN010000191.1:0-8493 GCA_035249405.1 Gemmatimonadales bacterium | reverse complement strand
AAGATCAGACCGGCGCACGTGATCCCCACCGCCAGCCACAGCAGCTGTCGCAGCCAGATCGTGGCGACAACGGTGGGGACGTCGGTACGCCCGGCCGAGTACAGGATGAGCAGACCGTAGCCGGCCAGCAGGGCGACCGCGCCCAGGAGTGGGCGGTCTAGCTCACGGAATCGCTGGAGCACGCGTACTGTCCATCAGGCTGTCGCCTGGTGGCGCGCCGAGGACTCGCGTCTCGCGCGGGGCACTGTCGTTGGGGAGCCGGAATTCGTACCGGGCCGTGGTATCGGCTCCGAGATAATGAGCGATCACTCGAGCCACCAACGGTGCGACGGCGCTGCCATGACGCACGTATTCGAGCACCGCGCCCACCACGATCGTGGGTTGCTCCGCCGGGGCGAACCCGATGAACCAGCCGTGGTCCGGGCCTTGCGGATTCTGTGACGTCGCGGTCTTCCCGGCGATGCGCAGCTCGCGCAACCGCGCGCCGCGGGCCGTCCCGCGCTCCACGACGTTGATCATGGCCTGGCGCAGTCCGGCGAGCTGCTCGAGTGTGAGGCCAAGGTCCGTCGGCGGCTCGGACCCTGGATGGACGAGATAGGGCGCGCGGGATCGACCGTCGCTGGCCAACATCTGGTACAGGCGGACCATGTTCAGCAGTGTTTGTGTGTTTTCGCCCTGACCGATCGCCAGATTCAGTGTGACGGCTGACGTCCACCGCCGCGCCCCATAGAGCCGATCGAAGTATTCGGGCCCAGTGGGAAACACCGCGGCCAGCTCACCAGGGAGATCGACCCCGGTGCGGGTGCGGAACCCCCAGGCGTTGCCATCTTCGAGCAGCGACGTGAGCCCCAACTTCAGACCCAACTGGTAGAAGTACACGTCACAGCTCTGTGCGATCGCCTGCTCCAGGTTCAGACTCCCATGCCCTTCGGCTCGCCAACAGCGAAAGAACCGGTCACCGTACTGCAACCCGCCACGGCACGGGATCGGCATGCGGGTCCGCATCGTCGCCACGCCACGCTTCAGGGCCATGGCCGCCACGGCGAGTTTCCACGTGGAGCCCGGCGGGTAGCGCGCCTGGACGGCACGATCCAGCAACGGATGGGCGTCGCTGGTGTTGAGCGCGCGCCAGTATTCCGGGGACACGCCGCCCACGAAGGCGTTGGGGTCATAGCCCGGCGCGCTGTACAACGCCAGGATCGCCCCCGTGGCCGGATCGAGGGCCACGATGGCGCCGCGCACGTTAGGCGGAAAGATCCGCGAGATATAGCGCTGTAGATCGAGGTCGATCGTTGTTCGCACGGTCGCGCCACCTTCGCGCGACAGCCCCGCGGAGACGCCGGCTTCGCGGACCATGTACCCGAGCGCATTCACCTCCACGTACCGGACCCCATCGGATCCGCGCAACGTATCGTCGTAGGCACGCTCCAGGCCGTCCTTGCCGATCAGATCCCCCAGACGCAGCGAGGTCGAGCGCTGGTTGGCGAGATCCTGATCGGTCACTTCACCGACGATGCCGACCAGATGGGCGACGGCGGTACTGTCCGGGTAATGCCGTTTGGGCTCGATTTGCGTCACCACCCCGGGAAACAGCAGGCGACGCTCTTCCAACGCGGAGACGACGGCGAACGGCGCGTCGGTCAGCACAACGAGCGGTTGATACGGCGTGCGACGATACCGCTGGATCAGGCGGTCAATGTCGGCCGGCCGCAGCCGGACCCATGGGGCGATCTCCTCCAACCGGCGGCGCACCTGAGCCTCCGTCGCCGCGAGGACCGCCACGGTATAGCCCGGCACATTTTCCGCGATCACCAGACCGTGCCGGTCGGTAATCACGCCGCGCGGGGCGCGGAGCGTGATCTGGCGCAGGCGGTTGCTTTCGGATTGCAGCTCGTACTTCCCATGGTCGACGATTTGCGTTCGGAAGTACGCGATCCCGATGATCGTGATCACGCTCCACACGAGCACGCGCGCTGCGCGCAGTCTGGCGTCGAGCTGATGCGGGGGCAAACGACTCATCGTTCCCCCATCCGGATCGCCAGCCACGGCCGGAACAGCACCAGCATGAGCACGCCGGTCGCCGCCGTCGTGAGGCCCTCGAGCGGAGACCAGACCAGAAGCTCCCACATCAGCTGTGGTCCACCCAGTTTGCCGGAGGCCAGGGCGACGATGAAGTTCCGCAGCCAGGTGGCCGCGAAGAACAGCCCGCCGTTCACGAGGATGTTCTCGGCGAAGAAGACGGATTTCGCTCGCGACGACAGATAGCCGACCACCGTGTGTGCCAGCGCTCCGGCGCCGAAGCTCGCCGGCGTGAGCGCGTCGCCCAGCACCCCGATCAGGAACCCGGCCGCCGCGCTGGCCCCCGGTCGCGCGCGAATCGTGTAGATGAGCAGCGCCAGCAGCAGGAAATCCGGGGCCACGCGATCAGCGCCGAGCCGGTTCCGGACGGAAAACTGGAGCGCCACCAGCAACACGGGGGCAGCCCACACACGGACCAGCCGGCCCGCTCTCACGGCCGCTTTGTGGAATCGGGGGTCACGACGGAATCCGGCCTCACCGTATCCGGAGCTGGTGGAGCGGCCTGTCTGACCGTGTCCCGCCGCACGGCACTCCGCCGCCTCGTCGTATCTGGCGCGACACGTGTTCTGGCCGAATCGGGGCGCGCCGCTTTCGCGGTATCCGGGAGGAAGGCCTGGCGCAGGTCGGCGGTGCGTGATCCCACCAACACCATGACGTGTGAGACGGCGCCGGGCGCCACGGCCGGTCGCACCAGATAGGTGCGCTCCCAGCCGCTCTCCGAGGCAAGCGCGATGACCGTTCCCACCGGAATGCCGCGTGGCAGTACACCGCCCAGACCGGAGGTGAGGATGACGGTTCCAACCGGAACATCCTGCCGGTACGGCACGCCGCGGAGCTCGAGCAGCCAGGTGTCGGGTCCCTTCATGCCGTGCGGAGCCACGATCCCGTAGACGCTGCCATCCGCCGCCATGCCGCTGGCCCGGAACTCCGGGTTCGCCCACGTGGTCACCACGCTCGTGCGCGGTTCGGCTTCGCTCACCATCCCGAGCAATCCCTCCGGCGCAACCACCGGGGCCAGGATGGTGACGCCCCGGCGCGAGCCGGCGGAAATCACGACGGTGAGAGGGTCGGTCGGCGTGGCCTGATGCAGGACTTCAGCCGGGACGAATCCGGGACCGAGCCGTTGCCCCAGGCCGATCAGGGCGCGGAGCCGGACATTTTCGGCGCGCAGTTCACCTAAGAACGTGGCGGCGAGTGACGCCGAATCCCGTTCGGCCACGACTTCGGAGTAACGAGTTTTGGACGTGCGCAGCTGCTCGGATTGTGTTTGCAGCTGGAGCAGCGGCCACAGCACGGTGCGCCGCAGGCCGCTCGCCACCGGCACCCGGACCTGTTCCGGCAAGCTCATCGCGACGAGGGAGAGGGCGACGCAGCACAGGAGAACGAACGTGTCGCCGCGCGTGGCGTAGCGGTCCGCGCCGAGCGCCATGGATCTAGGTCGTCAGGACGTTGCGGTATTTCTCGGGATCGTCGAGGATGCGGCCCGTGCCGCGCACCACGCAGGTCATGGGATCCTCGTCGAGGTGAATCGGCAGCCCCGTCTCCTGCTGCAGCAGCACGTCCAGGCCGCGGATCAGTGCGCCGCCGCCGGTCATGACGATGCCCCGGTCCACGATATCGCTGGCCAGCTCCGGTGGAGTAATCTCGAGTGCCCGCCGCACCGCATCCACGATCTGCTGCACGGGCTCCTGGACCGCTTCCCGGACTTCGCTGGAATGCACCCGGACGGTCTTCGGTATACCCGACACGAGGTCCCGTCCCTTGACCTCCATCTCGCGCTCTTCCCCGACGGGCGCCGCCGAGCCGATCTGGATCTTGATCTGTTCCGCCGTCGGCTCACCGATCAACAGATTGTAGTTCTTCCGCATGAACTGCACGATCGCCTGGTCCAGCTCGTCGCCGGCAGTGCGGATCGACGTATCCGATACGATGCCCGACAACGCGATCACCGCGATCTCGGTGGTACCCCCGCCGATATCGATCACCATGTTGCCCGTGGGCGTTTCCACCGGCAGGCCCACGCCGATCGCCGCCGCCATCGGCTCGGCAACCATGTACACCTCTTTGGCACCGGCCGATTGCGCCGAGTCCCGCACGGCTCGCCGCTCCACCTCGGTGATGCCGCTCGGCACGCACACGATCACTTTGGGACGCACGCGGAACACGTGCCGGTCGATGATCGTCTTGAGGAAGTAGCGCAGCATTTTCTCGGTGACGTCGAAGTCGGCGATCACGCCGTCCTTGAGCGGCCGCACGGCGAGGATGCCGTCGGGGGTGCGGCCCAGCATGCGCTTGGCCTCGAGCCCGATTCCCTTGATCTTGCCGGTGGCTTTTTCGATTGCCACCACGGAGGGCTCGTTGAGCACGATGCCCTCGCCCCGTACGTACACGAGCGTGTTGGCCGTCCCCAAATCGACGGCGATTTCGTTCGCGGGGCTGAATGCCCCGAGATTCCATTTCGGCCAACGCAGCGGCACGGTCGGCTATCGATTTCCGATGTTAGGGGAGCAACGGGTGTCGCACGGGAGCCTCAACCTAACGAAAAGCGTAACTCCAAGCAAGGCTGATGCTTGACGCCCCTCACCCGACGGGCTAGCCTACCCCCCATGGGCCCTGTGCGCGTGCCGGAAGTCGCAGTCGTCGACCTGGATACGTGTGATCGCTGCGGTCTCTGCCTGCCGCTGTGTCCGCCGGCGGCCATTCACCTCGCAGTCAACGATCTGACCGTCGACGGGGTCGCATGCACGGGCTGCCGCAAGTGCGTGGCGCCCTGCCCCGTCGGAGCCCTCAGCATGGTACCCGCATGACGACTGATGTCGACGTCCTGGTCGTCGGGGCCGGGCCCGCCGGCTCGATCGCCGCGCTCGAGGCAATGCGGGCCGGGCCCTCGCTGCACGTACTGCTGCTCGAGCGAGACCGGGCCGTCGGTGCACCGGTGCGCTGCGCCGAGGGCGTGGGCGACGCAGGACTGCGGGAGTTCGCCAACCCGGATGGCGCCCCCTGGGTGGCCCGCAAGATCACCCGCGTGATCTTCCTCGCGCCCGACGACACGGAAGTGAAGGTCGCCGAGCGTGACGTGGGCTGGATCCTCGATCGCACCCGGTTCGATGCGTGTCTCGCCGCCGAAGCCGTGGCGGCCGGCGCCGACCTCCGCGTGGGTACGGAAGCCACCGACATGACCCGCGACGAAGCCGGGTTCTGGCGGGTGGGCCTGCGCGGACCCGATGGCCGGGCCACATGTCGTGCGCGTGTGGTGATCGGCGCCGACGGCGTCGAGACCATGGTCGGCCGCTGGGCCGGACTCGACACGCGCGTGCCGGCGCGGGATATGGAGTCGTGCGCTCAATACGTCGTGCAGGGAATCGACTTCGATCCCGACGCGATCTATCTGCAGTTTGGTGACCGGATCGCGCCGGGCGGCTACGCCTGGATCTTTCCCAAGGGCGACCGGGTCGCCAACGTCGGCCTCGGGCTCGTGGCCCTGAAGACGGACGGCCGCAACGCGCGCCAGTACCTGGATGCCTGGATCGCCCGTCGCTATCCCCGGGGTGCCAAGACCGGCTACACGGTGGGAGGCGTGATCGTGCACACCACCATACGCCAGACCTACGCCGATGGTGTGCTGCTGGCCGGCGACGCGGCGCACATGATCAATCCCTTGTCCGGGGGCGGGATCGTCAATGCGATGAAGGCGGGCCGCCTGGCCGGTCAGGCAGCGGCCGCGGCGATCGCCGCCGGTGATACGAGCGCGGGCCGCCTGTCTGGCTACCACGATGAGTGGATGAAGCTGCTCGGTGACGATCATCTCAAGTATTACCGCATCAAGCAGGCGCTCGAGCGGCTGGATGACGGGTTCTACAACGGGTTGGCGCAAACCGCGAACGGCATTCCGGAGCCGAAGCGCACGCTTGGGCGTATCTTCGCGCACGCCCTGGTGCGACACCCGCAGCTGATTCCAGTTGCGGCGCGGTTCTTCGTGTGAAAGGACCGACATGCTGAGCATCGATCTGCGGGGGAAACGGGCGCTGGTGGCCGGGGTCGCGGACGACGCCGGATTCGGCTTTGCCATCGCGAAGGCGTTGGCGGAGGCCGGGGCCACGGTCTGCCTCGGGACCTGGCCGCCGGCCCTGAACATCTTTCTCAACCTGCTCGAGCGGGGCAAGATCGACGACTCCCGGCGCATGCCCGACGGGTCGCAGCTCCAATTCGAGAAGATCTACCCGCTCGACGCGGCGTACGACGCTCTGGCCGACGCGCCCGAAGAGATTCGCACCAACAAGCGGTACAAGGACGTGGGCGACTTCACGATCGCTGGCGTGGTGCAGCGCCTCCAACAGGATTTCGGATCCCCCTGCCTCGACGTGGTGGTGCATTCGCTCGCCAATGGACCGGAAGTGAAAAAGCCGCTGCTGGAAACGAGTCGGGCGGGCTACCTCGCCGCCGTCAGTGCGAGCGCGTATTCCCTGGTCTCGATGGTGAGCCGGCTGTCGCCGTTGATCCGCCCCGGCGGCGCGTTCGTGTCCTTGACCTACATGGCCAGCGAGCGGGTCATCCCCGGCTACGGTGGTGGGATGTCTTCGGCCAAGGCCGCCCTGGAAAGCGACACGCGGACACTCGCGTGGGAAGCGGGTCGACGCTATGGCGTACGCGTGAACACGATTTCGGCCGGACCGCTGGCGAGCCGGGCCGCGAGTGCGATCGGCAAGATCGAGCGCATGGTCGAGTATTACAGAGCCAACGCGGCGCTTCCCGAGGAGCTGGCGGCGCGGGAGGTGGCGACGGTCGCCGCGTTCCTGTGCAGCCCGCTCGCCTCAGGCATCACCGGCACGACCGTCTACGTCGACAAGGGCTACCACGCCATGGGCATGGCCGTCGGCGAAGGGCTCTAGCTCGGCGACTCGCCCCCGAGGGGGGGGCGCCAGCCACTCCGGTACCGGCCCGCCAGGGCGTGTGCGATGGCCGTCCCCACCGAGCAGCGATTGGCCAGGTGGGCGACGAAGCGGCCGGCCAGGCCTGTGAGCCCCGGCCACAAGCCGATCGGCGTGTCCATCGCATCCCACACGTACACGGGGATCCGCGGCAACCGCAGCGGATCGACTCCCCGATCCCAGGCGGCGCCGAACCCCATCTCGAATCCGGTTTGACGGGCGATATCCATCACCCGCGTGCTGACCGCACCGAAGGGGTACGCGATGGCGCGCCCCGCCCCAGTGCCCAGTCGTTGCACTAACTGCTGGCGCGAGCGCAGCAGCTCGTCCGCCACCACGGGGCTCCGCAACCAGGTCAACCGGCGATGCGTCGCCCCGTGAGAGCCGAAATCGAAGCCTTTGATGCGCCACCGCTCGATGGTGCGCCAGTCGAGCTGCGGCAGTCGGTTCCGGGTGTAGCGCGCGTCCCAGCTGTTGTCGCGCCCGACGTAGTCCGTGATCAGAAACGTCGTGGCTGTGAACCCGACGTCGGCCAGCACGGGATAGGCGTATTCGGCCAGACTGGCGTAGCCGTCGTCGAAGGTGAGCAGGAAGTAGCGATTGTTGGAGCTCAACCGCGCGACCGGAAACAGATATGGTGAGGAGGCGTGGGCGAAGTCGTCGAGCGACAGCGTGCGCCACCCGGCGCGGGCGAGCGCCGCCATCTGCCGGGCGAATACACGGCGCACGACCCGGGTGACGCCGACTTCGCGCGGCCCACCCACCCGATGGTAGCACAAGACCGGCGGGCGGATTACCACCCGGTGCTCCCAAAGCCGCCCCCGCCACGCGCGCTGGGGGGGAGTGCATCCACCGGCTGCAGCACGACCTCCTCGACCCGCTGAAATACGAGCTGCGCGATCCGCATGCCGCGCGCGACGGTGACCGGCTCCGTGCCGAGATTGATCAACCCGATCATCAGCTCACCACGGTAGTCGGAGTCGATTGTGGCCGGTGCGTTCGGCAGCGTCACGCCGTTTCGCACCGCCAATCCGGATCGCGGCCGGACCTGCGCCTCGAATCCCGCCGGAATGGCCAGCGCTAACCCGGTGGGGACCAGACGCCGCTCCAGCGGTTGGAGAACGAAATCGGCATCCGCGCTGGCCACATCGTACCCGGCGGCCCCGGCGGTCGCCCGGGCCGGGAGTGGTAGTCCGTCGTGATGCGGGAGCCGCATCACCTGCACCACCGGCGGGAAACCCGTCACACCAGCGTCTTGAGGTCCGCGAGCGGGAGACCGAACGCCTCCGCCACGCCCGGATACACGACCTTTCCTTCGATTACGTTGAGGCCAAGGGCCAACGATGGATCGTCCCGGCAGGCCTGACGCCAGCCGCGCTTGGCGAGCCGTTTGGCATAGGGGAAGGTCGCGTTGGTGAGCGCCAGCGTGGAGGTCCGCGGAACGCCTCCCGGCATGTTGGCGACGGCGTAGTGAATAATGCCGTCC
>DATFGN010000190.1:0-9080 GCA_035249405.1 Gemmatimonadales bacterium | reverse complement strand
CGCGCGCACCGGATCGAGCACCGCCTTGGCGCCGAGTGCGGCCCCGGCGAGCAGGTCGCTGTGGCCACCGATGTATTTCGTCGCGGAATAGAGCACGATATCCGCGCCGTGTTTCAACGGTTGCTGCCACAACGGACCGAGAAAGGTGTTGTCGACCATGACGAGCGGGCGCCGATTCCCGTTGGCGGCGCGCCTGGAGAATTCGGCGCAGGCCGCCAGGTCGACCAGGGCATTGGTCGGGTTCGCCGGCGTTTCCACGATCACGACGGACACGGGCCCCGTCGCCCGCGCCTGCTCTAGACTGGCCGATAGATCGTCGGCACTGGCACAGGCAGAGGCCCGGAACGGCACCGGTGTCACGCCGAATCCAGGCAGGACGTGCTTCAGGAGATGATCGGTGCCTCCGTACAGGGGCGTACTGTAGAGCACGATGTCGCCGGGGCGTACGTACGCCATCAACGTCGTCGCAATGGCCGCCATCCCGGTGTTGAACACGGCGCAGGATTCGGCGCCGTCCCACAGCGCCAGGCGCTCCTCCAGGATCTCCAGATCGGGGTTGTTGATCCGGCTGTAGATCAGGCCGGCCGATTCGGCCTCGGCTTTCTGCCGCAGCCCGTAGGCGATTTCGAAAAACGCCTTGCCTTCCTCGGCGGTCTTGAAAACGAACGTCGATGTCTGGAAGAGGGGAACCTTGAGCGCGCCTTCCGACCATTCCGGCTTGTAGCCGTAGGTCATCATCAGGCTTTCGGGATGAAACGCCTGCTTCTGGCGGACGAACGTCTCGGACGTGCGCTTCGATCTCGGCATGGCGTCAAGCTAGCCAGCGTGCGTGAGGGACGCCATTTTGCGCGCCGTGTCCAGCCCGAACACCACCGCGTCCCGTTCCGCCACGACTGCATTGGTGCTGCTCACCGCGGTCAACCTGCTGAACTACATCGACCGCTACGTGGTACCGGCGGTGTTCGAGAGTCTCAAACGATCCCCCATGGCGCCGAGCGATACGCAGCTCGGGCTCCTGATGAGCGGATTTCTGATCGTGTACACGGTCACCGCCCCGCTCTTTGGATTACTGGGCGACACGCGTAACCGCCCGCGCGTCCTCGCGGCCGGCGTCGCGCTGTGGAGCGCGGCAACCGCACTCGGCGGAGCGGCGCGCAGTTACACGAGCCTGCTCGTCGCACGCATGGCGGTGGGCGTGGGAGAAGCTGCATATGGCACCATCGGCCCGAGCCTGCTCGCCGACTACTACCCGGTGCATCGGCGTGGGCGCGCGTTCGCGATTTTTTTCACCGCGATTCCCGTCGGCGCGGCGCTCGGATACATGCTGGGTGGTTTCGTCGATCATCATTGGGGCTGGCGCAGCGTGTTTTTCGTAGCGGGCACGCCCGGCCTCCTGGTCGCGCTGTTGCTGCTCGCGCTGCGGGAGCCAGTGCGTGGGACGCACGACGAGACGCCGGCGACAGCAACGTGCGCACCCTGGTCGTTTCGCACCACCTACGCCGCACTGCTCCGCAACCGCCCGTACGTCCTGACGGTGCTCGGGTACGCCGCGTATACGTTCGCGCTCGGCGGCATCGCCGCCTGGATGCCGCCCTTCCTCGAGCGCGTCCGCGGGCTGTCCGGACCGGCGGCCACGGTGCGCTTCGGTGGCATCGTCGTGGTGACAGGACTGATCGGCACGTATGCGGGTGGGTGGCTCGGCGATCGGCTGCTGGCCCGGACGCGGACGGCCTACCTGTGGCTCTCCGGTGTGGCTACGCTCGCGGCCGCACCGCTCTTCTATCTCGCGCTGGCTTCGCCGGCCCCGGCGGTGTACTGGAGCGCGATCGTCGGCGCCCAGCTGTTGATGTTCGCTTCGACCGGCCCCATCAACTCGGCGATCGTGAACGCCGTCCCCGCGCAGATCCGCGCCAGCGCGGTGGCGTTGAGCATTTTCGCGATCCATGCCCTGGGCGACGTCCCATCGCCGTTTCTCGTAGGCGTGATCGCGGACGCCCGCACGCTCGCCCTCGGCGTGCTCATCCTCCCGGCCGCCGCGCTCGTGGGGGGAGCGATCTGGTGTTACGGCGCGACTATTCCAGCTGCGCCGAGACGCTGACCAGAACGTTTGGATGCAGTGCCCGGGAAACCGGGCAGGTTTCCCCTGCCGCGTCCGCCGCCTTCGCGAATCCCGCCTGGTCGATCCCCGCCACCTGACCGCGCACCACGAGATCGATGGTCGTGATCGTCGGCACGCCTTCGACCGGCACGATAGTGCAGGCCGCGTCGGCCGCGATGCGCGTGGCTGGCGTACCGGCCTTCTCGAGATTCGCCGACAATGCCATCGCGAGACATGAAGCGAGGGCCGCCGCGATCAGCTCCTCGGGTGTCGCACCGGTGGCCCCTTCGAATCGCGTTTTGAAGGAATAGGGCGCCGCGAATGACCCGCTCGCCGAGTGAAAGTTGCCCTTCCCCTCTTTCAGCTTGCCTTCCCAGACCGCGCTGGCCCGACTGGTCGTCATTTCCTGCTCCTCAGGCGTTCGTGTATGGCCGCAATCTGGCGAGCCGCGTGGCCCCGCGCTACGCTATTGGCATCACCGCTCTCATCGGAGATACCATGCCCACGGCTCGTAAGAAGAAGCGTCCAGCGCGGAAGACCAAAGCCCGCCCCAAGCGCAACAGACCCGAGACGCTGCGCGCCCGGAGCGTCACCCCGTCCTTCACGGTGAACGACCTGCAACGCAGCATCGGTTGGTACGAGGGCGTGCTCGGGTTCACCATCGCCGACCGCTGGGAAACGGGCGGGAGCCTCATGGGGCTCGAGCTGAAGGCCGGCGCCACGCGACTCATCATCAACCAGGATGACTGGTCCCAGGGACGGGATCGCACGAAGGGCGTCGGCATGCGGGTCTATCTGGCGACGGCCCAGGATCTGGACCGACTGGCGACCGATATCACCGCCCGGGGAGGAGTGCTCAAGCAGCCTCCGACCGTGCAGTCCTGGGGCGACAAGACGCTCGATTTGACCGATCCCGACGGCTTCCGTCTGACGTTCGTTCAGTCGCGACGCTGATCGATGGACCGGGCGCCCGTGCTGCGCGCGCTCGCGGAAACGTTTGTGCCCGGCAGTGATGCGGTTAACCTCGCGGAACGCATGGGGGAGACCATCGCGGCCCTTCCGCACCGGGGGGACCGCGATGAGCTCCTCCGCCTGCTGGGTCTGCTGGAAAGCCGGGCGGTCAACGCGATCTTTGCCGGCATTCCGCGCCCGTTCACCGCGATGTCAACGCCGGAGCGCGAGCGCTATCTGCGCGATTGGGCGACGAGCCGGTTGCCATTGCGTCGCAAGGCGTTCCAGGCCCTGAAGCGGATCGCCACGGTCATCTACTACACGTCCCGCGATCCCAGCGGCCGCGCGAATCCATCCTGGCCACGGCTCGGCTACCCGGGCCCGCTGGGCCCACCACCTGCCACTCCGAAGCCAATCCGTCCGCTGGAGATCGCCCGCGATGAAACACTGCGCTGCGACGTCGTGGTCGTCGGCTCCGGAGCGGGCGGCGGCGTCGTGGCGGGCGAGCTCGCCGCGCGTGGCGCGGATGTCGTGGTGCTCGAGCGCGGCGGGTACTACAACGAGGCCGACTTCACGCATTACGAAGGCGAGGCGCTCGGTCGCCTGTACGACGCCGGCGGCCTCCTCACCTCCGACGATCTGAGCTTCGTTCTCTTGCAAGGCAGCTGTCTGGGCGGCGGCACGGTCGTCAACTATACGACGAGTTTCCACACGCCCGACGCCGTACGCACGCAATGGGCGCGGGAGCACGCACTGCCACATTTCACGTCGCCCGAGTATACGGCGTCGCTCGACGCCGTCGCCCGTCGCATCGGCGTCACGGTCGACGCCCACCGGCCCAGCACGCGCGACGCGGCCATGATCCGCGGCCTGGAAGCGTTGGGCTGGCATCACGGATTGCTGCCCCGCGACGTTCGGGAGTGTCCGCAGGACGAGGAGTGCGGCTATTGCGGGTACGGATGCCGCCGTGGCGCCAAGCAGTCCACGCTGCGCACCTATCTCGAAGATGCCGCCCAGCGCGGGGCACGAATCATCGTGAACGCACACGTCGACCGCGTGACGATCGAATGGGGACGGGCGACGGGCGTCAGTGCAGTCGTGCGGTCGGCGAACGGCGACCGACCCTATTCGGTCGCGGTCCGCGCCAAAGCCGTGGTCGTGGCAGGTGGGTCGCTGCACTCCCCTGCGTTGCTGCTCCGCTCGGGCGTGGCCCGCCCGGCGCTCGGTCGCCACCTCGCCCTCCACCCCGGCGCCGGCGTGTTCGGCCTGATGCCCGAGGAGACCCGTCCCTGGACCGGTACGCTTCAGGCGCATTACTCCGATCAGTTCGTCGATCTGGATCATGGGTATGGCTTCAAGTTCGAGACCGTGCCCGTGCATCCATCATTGTTCGCGCTCGCCGTGCCGTGGGAGTCCGGGATCCAGCATAGCGAGGCGATGGCCGGGCTATCGCGCACGACGCTGGTCGCGATTCTGCTGCGGGACCGGGACGGGGGCCGGGTGCGCGTGGATGCAGAGGGACAACCGGTCGTGTCGTACCAGCTCTCGCGCTACGATGCCGGGCATCTACGCCGGGGCTTCGCCGAGGGATCTCGACTGCTCGAAGCCGCGGGCGCCCAGGAGATCTGGGCTTCCCAGGCGCAGTGGATTTCCTATCGACCTGACGCGAACGCCATGGCGCGCCGCCGGTGGCTCGACGACCTGGATCGCGCCGGGTTCGGACCGAACCAGATACAGCTTGCCAGCTTTCATCAAATGGCGTCGTGCCGCATGGGTGGTCGCGCCGAGCACGCCGTGGTCGACCCCGAGAACCAGGTGTGGGGTATTCCCGGACTCTACGTCGCGGATGCGAGCACATTTCCTTCGTCCTCAGGGGTCAACCCGATGCTGACGGTGATGGGCATCGCGCATCGAGCGGCGGGGTGTATAGCAGCAAAGCTATGAACTGGGTTTGAGACATCAGACGTCAGACATCAGATCTGACGTCTGACGTCTGATGTCTTTCTATTCTCAACAGGAGCACCGCATGCTCCCTATCCTGACCGTTGCCACGTTAGCGCTCCAGTCTCCCGTCGCCGACACCTCCCCGTTTCGCGCCCTCGCGCTTCCGGCGGCATCCCGCGTGCGCTCGAGCTCCGGCGCTCCGGGTCCTGACTACTGGCAGCAGGAGGCGAGCTACACCATCCGCGCCACGCTCGACACCGGGGCGAGCCTGCTCACCGGAACCGGGACGATCCACTACGTGAACCACTCGCCCGACGCGCTCGAGTTCGTGTGGATCCAGATCGAGCAGAACATTTCCGCGCGCAACAGCATCACCTACCAGCTCAATCAGCCCCCGCTCCACTTCGCGGGCGGCGCCGTCTTCGATTTCACGGGCAAGGGGTTCATCGGCGGCATCACGATCGACCGCTTCGCGGCGGCCGGGAAGGAGCTCACGCGCACCGAATACGGCACCCTGATGCGCGTCGAGCTGCAGGCTCCGCTGGCCGCGGGAGCGGCCATCGATTTCGACGTCGCGTGGCATTTCCCCGTCCCGCCCTACGGCAGCGGCCGCATGGGCCGCATCGGCAACCGGCTCTACGAGATCGCCCAGTGGTATCCGCGGCTCGTGGTCTACGACGACGTGAACGGTTGGAACCCACTCCCCTACATCGGCGCCGGCGAGTTCTATCTCGAGTACGGCGACTACGACGTCAGCCTGACGCTCCCGGCCGGGTTCCTCGTCGCCGCCACCGGAACGGTTCAGAACCCGGCCGACGTCTGGTCGCCCCAGATCCGCCTACGACTCGAGCAGGCGAAGACGGCCACCGATCGCATCCAGATCGTCACCAAGGCGGAAGCGACGGCGAACGGCGCGCGCGCCACAGCCGGGACGAAGACCTGGCATTTCATCGCGGCCAACGTTCGGGATTTCGCCTGGGCGGCTTCACCGGACTTTCGCTGGGATGCGAGCGGCTGGAATGGGGTGCAGATCAACACCTTCTACCGTCCCAACGCCACGCCCTGGGAAGAAGCGAATCGGATGGCGCGGTTCACCATCCAGCATTTCAGCGAAACCTGGCTGGGCTATCCGTGGCCGCACGCGACCACCGTCGAAGGGTTGATCGAGGGCATGGAGTACCCGATGATCACCTTCGTACCCTCGATCGAGAAGCGGGAGGACCAATTCTGGGTGCTGATGCACGAGTTCGGACACCAGTGGTTCCCCATGATCGTGGGCTCCGACGAGCGGCGTTATCCGTGGATGGACGAAGGGTTCAATACCTTCATCGACTTCGGCGCGGCCGAGCAATACTTCAAGGGCACGGCCTACGGCGACACTGTCCGCCGCGAGCAATTGACGACGTTCCAGGGCTCGGCGATCCCGGGCAGCGAGCAGCCGCTGATCACCAAACCGGTCGAGCAGCGCGACCTGTTCTGGACCGCCTACCAGAAGCCGGCCTTGATGCTGACTGTGCTGCGCGACCATGTGCTGGGACGCGAGACGTTCGAGCGTGCGTTCCGTGAATACATCCGGCGCTGGGCCTTCAAGCATCCGCAACCGGCCGACTTCTTTCGCACCATGGCCAACGTGAGCGGACGGGATCTGGACTGGTTCTGGCGCGGCTGGATCTACACTACCGCTCGCCTGGACCAGGCCGTGGACTCTGTGCGCGCGGTCGGCCCGGATTCGACCTACATCTTCTTGTCGAACCGTGGCCAAATGGTGCTGCCAGTGACGCTCGAGCTGCGTTACGCCGACGGCACACCAGAGCGACGCCAGCTCCCGGTCGAGATGTGGAACCTCGGCGACCGTTTCACGGCGCGGTTCCGGACGGCGAAATCCGTGGTGGGCGTGATCGTGGATCCGGCGGGGAGCCTGCCGGATATCAATCGGGCAAACAACTCCTGGGGCAGATAAAAGGCTGTCAGCTATCAGCTGTCAGCTTGGCTGATAGCTGATAGCTGATGGCTGATGGCTGTACCTAGTGGATTCCGCCCCCCGCAAACTGCTTCACCAAATCCCCGATCACGCCTTTCGCGTCCCCGAACAACATCCACGTGTTGCCCTGCACGTAGAGATCGTTGTCGATGCCGGCGAAGCCGGGGTTCTTGCTGCGTTTGATCGCGAGCACGGTCTTGGCCTTGTCGGCATCGATAATGGGCATGCCGTAGATCGGGGATTCCTTCACCGTGCGGGCAGCCGGGTTGACCACGTCATTCGCGCCGATCACGAGCGCCACATCACACTGTTGCATTTCCGGGTTGATCTCGTCCATCTCAACCAACGCCGTGTAGGGAATGTCCGCTTCGGCGAGCAGCACGTTCATATGTCCCGGCATGCGGCCGGCGACGGGATGGATCGCGAATTTCACCGTCACCCCACGCTTGGTGAGCTGGTCATAGAGCTCGCGCACCTTGTGCTGGGCCTGCGCCACCGCCATGCCATATCCCGGAATGACCACGACCAGGCGCGCCTGCTCGAGCAGCTGCGCCGCGCCTTCGGGTGACTCCTGCTTCCACTCCTTCTGTTCCCCAATCGCTTTCACCTTCTGCACCGTGCCGAACGCCCCGAACAAGACGTTCGTGAACGAACGGTTCATGGCCCGGCACATGATGATCGACAGGATGAGGCCGCTGGATCCGTCCAGCGCCCCGGCGGTCACCAACAGCATGTTGTCCAGCACGAAGCCCATCGCGACGGCGGCGAGCCCCGCGTAGGCGTTCAGGATGGAGATGACCGTCGGCATGTCGGCGCCGCCGATCGGGATGATGAGCAGCACGCCGAACAGCAGGGCGAGCCCGATGATGACCGGGAATACCTGGGGCGCCCAGGTGGCGGTCGGTTGTAACACGAGCATGACACCGAGCACCGCGGCCGCCGCGAGCACCCCGAGATTGACGAAGTTCTGCCCCGGATAAGTGACCGGGCGCTGCGGAATCCACTTCACCTCCTGGAGCTTGCCGGCCGCCATGAGGCTCCCGGTGAACGTCAGGAACCCGAGGATCACTTCGATCACGAGCGCGCTCATGCGGAATACCGTGAAATGCTCGGGGCCTTCTCGCAGCCAGAGGTAGTACTCCGCCGTTCCTACCAGCCCGGCCGCGAGCCCGCCGAAGGCGTGAGACAGTGCGGTTCGCTGCGGTACGGCGGTGAGCGGTACGCGCGACAACGGCACGCCCACAAGGAACCCGGCCGCGATCGCCGCCAGGATCCATACATGGTGCAGGATCTCCGGCTGGATCCAGGTCGCGGCGATGGCGATGGCCATTCCCGCGACTCCCGCCACCACCGAGTGGCGCGCGGTCTTGGGGTCGTTCATCCAGTACAGCGCGAAAATGAACAGCGCCGTCGCGGCGATCGCCGCGAACTGTCCGATGGCCTGCATCATTGCTTCTTGAACATCTTGAGCATGCGATTCGTGATCAGAAAGCCGCTGACGATGTTCGTCATGGAGGCGAACAAGGCGATGGCGCCCAGAATGCGGATCGTCCTGGGATACTCCGCGCCGGTGACCACCAGCGAGCCCACCACGGCGATGGCCGAGATGGCGTTGGTGAGGGACATGAGCGGCGTGTACAGCAGCCGCGACACCCGTCGGATCACGCCCAATCCGATGAACGTCGCGAGCACGAAGACGAACAGCATCGACCAGAAGTCGGTCATGGCTTGAGCACCTTTCCGTCGTGGGTCACGCAGGTCCCCTTCGTGATTTCATCTGCGAAATCGAGATGGAGCTTGCCATCCTTGACGACGTGATTCAAGAAGTTCGTCACGTTGCGCGCGTACATCTGGCTCGCGTGCAGCGGAAGCGAGGCGGGGAGGTTCAGGGGGCCGAGGAGAGTGACGCCCTGATGGTCGAGCGTCTTCCCGGCCTGCGTCAGCTCACAGTTTCCGCCCGTTTCGGCCGCGAGGTCCACGATCACCGAGCCCGGTCGCATGCCTTCGACCGCCGCACGGGTCACGAGGATCGGCGCGCGTTTGCCCGGAATCGCCGCGGTCGTGATCACGACGTCGGCCTCCTTGACGTTCTTGGCGAGGAACTCG
>DATFGN010000189.1:0-3365 GCA_035249405.1 Gemmatimonadales bacterium | reverse complement strand
ACACCGTGGCCATCCCGCCCTGTCCCAGCTCGCGCTCGATGCGGTAGCGGTCGGCGAGGCATGCCCTGAGGCGCTCCACCGTCATGAAGCGGGCGCCGAAGGGGCGGCCGACAGGCGCGGCCCGGCGTCTGTCAAACAGTGACCTCGTTACTGGTTGAGGGAGAGTTCCGAAGATACGACAGAGTGAAGGGGCCGGCTACTCCAACATCACCTCAGTTCGGTCATCCAGTCCCGGTTGCACTTCAGGAAACCGCTCGACCATACGGGCGCACGCGTTCCATCGTAAGATGGCGTCATCGTTCCCGGCGGGTCGCACCGCTTCGGCCTTTTCGTACCAATCCATCGCCTCGCGCAACCAGTGGTAGACGGTCGCGCCACCGCCAGGCGCACCGCGCGTGTGACGCGCTTTGGCCCAGCGTTCGCAGATGATCCCGGCATAGTACGCTCGCTGGTAATCACTCGTCAGCCGGGGCAGGACTTCGCGCGCGGCGGCGACGGTCGGGCCGCGCGCCGATTGAAACTGGTCCGTCCGGGAGAGCAGCAGGACTACCAGCGCCCGCTGGTTGTCCGGGTCCACCTCCAGGATATCCTGGCAGATGCTCTCCGCGTCGCTCGGCTCGTTCAACAGGCGGTACCGCTCGGCCTTCTCGAGCGCCCGATCGATGCCATCGTGCGAAATCCGTTTCAGCGTTGCCATCGAGCCTCCTGATCCTCAGCCAGACACGCCGATGAGGCGCAACAGTTTCCGGATCGGGTCGTAGGCCCGATCCGCGACCCGCTCCTTCAGCGGGATGATGGCATTGTCGGTGATGGTGATGCTCTCGGGGCAAACCTTGGTACAGCACTTGGTGATGTTGCAGTAGCCGATGCCGTGCGCGCTGCGCAGCTCTTCCGTGCGATCAGCCGTGTCGAGCGGGTGCATCTCGAGTGCCGCGGCATGGACCAGAAAACGCGGCCCGATGAACCCCTCGTGCAGGTGATGATCGCGCAGCACGTGGCAGACATCCTGGCACAGGTAGCACTCGATGCACTTGCGGAACTCCATCACCCGGTCCACGTCGGCCTGCTGTATGCGCCACGTACCGTCGGGCGCATCCGGCGGACGGGGAGTAAACGGCGTGATCCTGGCTTTGACCTGGTAGTTCCACGAGACGTCGGTGACGAGGTCCTTGAGGCGCGGGAAGGCACGCATCGGCTCGACGGTCACCGGGCGCTCGAGCGGCAGTGTCTCGAGCCGCGTCATGCACATCAGCTTCGGCATCCCGTTCACTTCCGCCGAGCAGCTGCCGCAGCGGCCCGCCTTGCAGTTCCATCGGACCGCGAGGTCGGGCGCCTGCTCAGCCTGGATCTGGTGCACGGCATCCAGCACCACCATCCCCTCACCCACTTCGGTCCGATAGTCGCGGTATCCGCCACCAGCGGTGTCGCCGCGCCAGATACGAAACGTGGCCTGGCCCATCACTTCATCTCTTCGATCACGCGTTGCAGCTCGGGCGGAATCGTGGGGACCGGAACGCGCGTGAGCGTCATGCGACCATCCGCCCCCCGTTTCACGACCATACGCACCTTGCCGAGTGATTCGTCCTTGGCGGGAAAGTCTTCACGAAAGTGGGCACCGCGGCTCTCCGTTCGCTCCAAAGCGGATCGGGCGATCGCCTCGCTGACGATCAACATGTGGCGCAGATCCAGGGCCGTATGCCAGCCGGGATTGTATTCCCGATTGCCAGTCACCCCGACGCGCTCGGCGCGCTCCTGCAAGGTTCCCAGTCCCTCCAGGGCGCGGCCAATCTCTGGACCGGTGCGGACAATCCCCACGAGATCCTGCATCATTCCCTGCAGCTCGTGCTGGATTTGATATGGCCCTGTCCCATCAGTCGCATCCGACCGCTCGAGCGGAGCCAGCGCCCGCCGGCTGGCAGCGGCGACTTGGTCCTCGTCGATGCGGGTCTTCCCTTGATCGCCGGCGAAGCGCGCGGCGTATTCTCCGGCCCGCTTGCCGAACACCAGCAGATCCGAGAGCGAATTGCCGCCCAGGCGATTGGCGCCGTGCAGGCCGGCGGCGCATTCTCCTGACGCGAACAGCCCCGGCACGCTCGACATCTGGGAGTCCGCATCCACGCGGATGCCACCCATCATGTAATGCGTCGTGGGACCGACCTCCATCGGCTGCTCGGTGATGTCCACGCCGGCCAGCTCTTTGAACTGATGATACATCCCCGGCAGCTTGCGCTTGATGTGCTCCGGCGCCTTGGGGAGCCGGCGTTTGATCCAGGCGATGTCGAGAAACACGCCGCCGTGCGGTGATCCCCGCCCCGCCTTGATCTCCCGGTTGATGCAGCGGGCGACGTGGTCCCGCGTCAGGAGCTCCGGGGGCCGGCGCGCGCGCTTGTCGCCCTGCGTGTAGCGCCACCCTTCATCCTCGTTGTCCGCCGTCTGATTCTTGTAGGCGGGCGGGATGTCGTCGAACATGAAGCGGCGGCCGTCCTTGTTGGTGAGAATGCCGCCCTCGCCCCGCACGCCCTCGGTCACGAGGATGCCGCGGACGCTGGGCGGCCACACCATCCCCGTCGGGTGGAACTGCAGGAACTCCATATCCACGAGCTCGGCGCCGGCCTCGTAGGCAAGCGCCTGCCCGTCCCCGGTGTACTCCCAGCTGTTGCTCGTGATCCGGTAGGCCCGGCCGACGCCGCCGGTGGCGAGCACCACGGCGTTCGCGCCGTACACCTGAAACCGGCCCCGCTCGCGATCGTAGCCGAACGCGCCGGCGACGCGACCCCCGTCGGTGAGCAGGCTGATGATGGTGCATTCCATATGGAAGGCGATCCCCGCGTGCACGCCGTGGTCCTGCAGCGTGCGAATCATCTCGAGCCCGGTGCGATCGCCCACGTGCGCGAGCCGCGGGTAGGCGTGGCCGCCGAAATTGCGCTGCAGGATGCGGCCGTCCGGCGTCCGGTCGAACAGCGCCCCCCAGGCCTCGAGCTCGCGCACGCGGTCCGGGGCTTCCTTGGCATGCAGCTCCGCCATGCGGCAGTCGTTCAGGTATTGCCCACCGCGCATGGTATCGGCGAAATGGACGCGCCAGCTGTCGCGGTCGTCGACGTTGGCGAGCGCCGCGGCGACGCCCCCTTCGGCCATTACGGTGTGCGCCTTGCCGAGCAGCGACTTGCACACGACCCCGACCTTCACACCGGCGGCCGAAGCGGCGATGGCAGCGCGCAGCCCGGCGCCCCCGGCGCCGATGACCAGCACGTCGTGGGAGAGGGATTCGTATTCAGACATGAGGCTCGGCGGCGGGTGTGGGGTGTGGCGAGTGGGGTGTGGTTACGATCGAGATCTCTGTATTAACCACACCCAACACCCGACAC
>DATFGN010000188.1:0-3027 GCA_035249405.1 Gemmatimonadales bacterium | reverse complement strand
AGATCACCGGCCGCTCGCTGGCACGGGCCCTGCTCGTGTATCCATGGATGACCGCCTCCGTGACCATGGCGATCCACTGGAACGCCCTCAAGCTCTGGCGTAAGGGGATCCCGTTTATCCCCCACCCCGCGAAGCGCTCGGCATGACGATGCTCGATGCCTTGGCTCGGCGCATCCTGTTGCGCCGCCTCACCCGGCTTGGCGACGGACGGTTGTCGCTGGTGGAGGCTGGGTCGCATTCCCGGGATTTCGGGCCGGCCCAACCCGGCGCGCCGACAGTCACGATGACGGTGCGGGATCCCCGCTTTTATCGGGCCGTCGTGCTGGGTGGTCATCTCGGATCCGTGGAAGCCTACCTCGATGGATGGTGGGACACCGACGATCTCACCGCCCTGGTCCAGCTCATGGTGCGCAATCGGGACGTGCTGGACAGCCTCGAGTCGGGTTGGGCGCGGCTGCTGCAGCCGCTGCGGCGCGCCTGGCACACGCTGCGCCGCAACACGCGGCGCGGCAGCCGTCGCAACATCGCCGCCCATTACGATCTCGGCAACGAGTTTTTCGCGGAGTTTCTGGACGACACGCTCACCTATTCGTGCGGCATTTTCGAGCAGCCCCACTTTACGCTGCGCGACGCATCGATCGCGAAATACGAGCGCATCTGTCGCAAGCTGGCACTGGCACCGGGCGACCACGTGCTCGAGATCGGCACCGGATGGGGTGGCTTCGCCATGTACGCGGCCGGCCGCTACGGCTGCCGGGTCACCACCACCACGATCTCCCGCGCCCAACACACGCTGGCGAGCGAGCGGATCGCCGCCGCCGGACTCGCCGACCGCGTCACCGTGCTGCAGCACGATTATCGCGACCTCACCGGGACCTACGACAAGCTGGTGTCGATCGAAATGATCGAGGCCGTGGGACACAAGTTCTACGGCGCGTTTTTTCGGAAATGCGCCGAGCTGCTGCGCCCCGGGGGCCGCATGGCCCTGCAGGCGATCACCATCGATCCACGGTTCTACCATCGCGCCCGGCGCGAGGTCGATTTCATCAAGCGCTACATGTTCCCCGGCGCCAACATTCCATCGCTGCCGGTGCTGCGGCGCGCCGCCGAAGCCCGGGCCCGCTTCTCCCTGCTCCACCTCGAGGACATCACACCGCATTACGCCGAAACGCTGAAACGCTGGCGCCAGAATTTCGCCGCCCGTTGGGACCGGTTGCGGGCTCAAGGCTTTTCGGAAGAATTCCGTCGCCTGTGGCAGTTCTATTTCTGCTACTGCGAGGGCGGGTTCCGCGAGCGGTTTCTGGGCGACGTGCAGCTGGTATTCGAGCGCCATCCGGCGACGGCGTGATCCGGCTCCTGCTCCTCGGGTGGGCGACGCTCGCCCTCCTCATGGTGGTGTTGTGGTTGCGGCAGCTGCAGACCAAGAACGCTACGTCAGTCGATGCCGCCTGGTCGGCCGGGATGGGCGTGCTGGCCGCGGGCTACGCGCTGCTCTCCGACGGAGCGCCGGCGCGCCGGCTGCTGGTCGGCACCCTCGCCCTCCTCTGGGCCGGCCGGCTCGCCTGGTACCTGATCTCCGATCGCGTCATCGGCCGTCCCGAGGACGGTCGCTATCGAGCGATGCGCGAGCACTGGGGCACGCGGGCACCGCTGTTCTTCTTCTTTTTCTATCAGGGCCAGGCCGTCGTCGCGACCCTGTTCTCGATCCCGATCCTGACAGCCATGCGCGGTGGAGCGCTGGACACCTGGGCTGTCGCTGGCGTGGTGGTATGGCTCATCGCAGTGTTGGGGGAGACGACGGCCGACCGGCAGCTGGCGCGCTTTCGCGCCGATCCGGCGAACAAGGGGAAGACCTGCCGCGCCGGGTTGTGGCGTTATTCCCGTCACCCGAACTATTTCTTCGAGTGGACGCACTGGTTCAGTTACGTGCTCATCGCCCACGGCGCGTGGCTCACCTGGCTCGGACCGGTCCTAATGTTTCTGTTCCTGTTCCGCCTCACCGGTATTCCATTCACCGAGCAGCAGTCGCTCAAGAGCCGCGGCGAGGACTACCGCGCCTATCAGCGCGAGACGAGCGCTTTCTTTCCCTGGTTTCCCAAGCGCGCCTGACGTGATGCTGGCCCGCCTGCCCGAACCGCTGCTCCGGTGGGGCATCCGTCGGTTGCTCGCTTTGCGTCTGCTGGAAGCGTCGCGGCGGCCGGCGGGTTCGATCGACGCCGAGCTGTCCCACGGCCCCATCGCGCTCGTGCCCGACGCCGCCAATCGGCAGCACTACGCGCTGCCCGCGGCGTTTTTCGAGCAGGTGCTCGGCAGCCATATGAAGTACAGCGGGGCGTATTGGCCCGACGGCGTGAACACTCTCGACGAGGCTGAAGCGGCGATGCTCGAGCTGACCGCCAGCCGGGCACAGCTGGCCGACGGGCAACGCATCCTCGAGCTCGGCTGCGGCTGGGGTTCGCTGTCCCTGTGGATGGCGCGACGGTTCCCCAACAGCCGTATCCTCGCCGTGTCGAATTCCGCCGCGCAGCGAGAGTTCATCGCAGCCCGGAAGCCGGCGAACCTCGAGATCCTCACCGCCGACTTGAACACTCTCACCCTGGACGTTCGGTTCGACCGGGTAGTGAGCGTCGAGATGTTCGAGCACATGCACAACTGGCGCGAGCTGATGCACCGCATTACCGGGTGGCTCGAGCCGGGGGGCAAGCTGTTCGTCCACGTGTTCTGTCACCGCCGCTACGCGTATCCGTTCGAGACCGATGGCGCGACCAACTGGCTGGGCCGGTACTTCTTCACCGGCGGCGTGATGCCCTCCCTCGATCTTCTGCCCCGGTTCCAGGGCGGGCTCGTCGTTGAAAAGACCTGGGAGGTGGGCGGCGAGCATTACGCGCGCACCGCGGAAGCCTGGGCCAAGAACCTGGCCGCGCACGCATCCACGGTGCAGCAAGTCTTCGCGAGCACCTACGGTGCGGAGGCCGAGCAATGGCGGCAGCGCTGGCGGATCTTCTTCCTTTCCTGCGCGGAGCTGTT
>DATFGN010000187.1:0-5840 GCA_035249405.1 Gemmatimonadales bacterium | reverse complement strand
TGCGACCGGGGAGCTTCTGCCACAAGGCCTCGGTGATGAACGGCACGACCGGGTGCAACAGCCGCAGGGCGGTATCGAAGCAGTGCGCCAACACCGCCTGCGCCGCCGCGGCGCTGGCGTCGTTCGCGGTGAGCCGTGGCTTCACGGCCTCGACGTACCAATCGGCCAGCTCGCCCCAGGTGAACTCGAAGCAGCGCTTCGCCCCTTCGTCGAGCCGGAACTGCTCGAACGCAGCCGTCGCCTCGGCCGTGGCCCGCTGCAGGCGCGTCAGAATCCAGCGATCGGACAGGGTGAGGGCGGTCCGGTCGAGACGGTCGAACGGCGTCACCTGCTCGGGGAGCTGGGCGAGGATGAACCGCCCGATGTTCCACAGCTTGTTGGCGAAATTGCGACCGGTCGCGAAGGTCGATTCGAGATCGTTCGGGTCGAGGATCAAGTCCGCGCCCACCGAGCTGCCGGCGACGAGCGTCCAGCGCAGCGCATCGGCGCCGTACAGCTCTACGACATCCAGCGGATCGATGCCGTTGCCCAGCGACTTCGACATGCGCCGATGCTGCGTGTCGCGCGCGGTGCCGGTCAGGTACACGGTCGTGAACGGCAGCCGCCCGCCCATGAAGTGGGTGCCGGCCATCAGCATCCGGGCGACCCAGAAAAACAGGATCTCCGGGGCCGTCACCAGCGTGTGGCCCGGGTAGTAGCGGCGCAGATCCGGCGTATCCTCGGGCCAGCCGAGCGTGGCGAACGGCCACAACCAGGACGAGAACCAGGTATCCAGAACGTCTGGGTCCTGTTCGACCGGGCCGCCGCATTCGGGGCACGGCGGCGCATCCGCGCGATCCGCCCATTGCAGTGAACACGCCGAGCAGGTGAACACCGGGATGCGGTGTCCCCACCACAGCTGCCGCGAGATGTTCCAGTCGCGGATGTTCTCCATCCAGTGTTCGAACGTCGCCGTCCAACGTTCGGGGACGAACGTGAGCTGTCCGGCGCGGTATGCCGCGAGCACCGGCTCGGCCAGCGGTTTCATTTTCACGAACCACTGGTCGGAGAGCCGCGGCTCGACGATGGAATCGCAGCGATAGCAGCGGCGCACCGCGTGCTGGTGCGACTCGGTCTTCACGAGCAGACCCTGAGCCTCGAGCATGCGCACGATCTGCTTGCGGGCCGCGAACCGGTCCTGGCCCACCAGCTCGGCCGGTACGCGAGGCGTGGCGTCGCCCTTCCGGTCGCCCCCGTCGTCGCCCATGGTGCCGTCTTCCCGCATCACGAGGGGCATGGCGAGCCCGAGCCGGATCCCGATCTCGAAATCGTTGGCGTCGTGCGCAGGCGTCACCTTCACGAAGCCAGTGCCGAATTCCTTGTCGACGCTGGCGTCGGCAAGCACGGGGATCTCGATGTTCGTCAGCGGCAGGCGCACCCGCTTGCCCACATACGGTGCGCCGCGTGGATCTTCGGGATGCACCACCACCGCCGTGTCGCCGAGCAGCGTTTCCGGGCGCGTCGTCGCGACGGTGACGTGGCCCGAGCCGTCCGCCAGCGGGTACCGGATGTAATAGAGGTTTCCGCTGGTCTCGCCGAACTCGGCCTCCTCGTCGGAGAGGGCGGTGAGACAGCGCGGGCACCAGTGGATCACGCGGTGGCCGCGATAGATCAGGCCCTCCTCCCACAGCCGGACGAATACCTCGCGGACCGCCCGCACGTAGGCCGGGTCGAGGGTGAATCGCTTGCGGCTCCAGTCGCAGGAGGCGCCGATGCGCTTCAGCTGCTCCAGGATCGTGTTGCCGGTGGTGCCCACGAATTCCCACACGCGGGCGACGAAGGCCTCCCGGCCCACGTCGAAGCGCGTCTTGCCTTCGGCCGCGAGCAGCCGCTCGACCACGTTCTGGGTGGCGATCCCCGCGTGGTCCGTGCCGGGGAGCCACAGGGTTTCGCGCCCGCGCATCCGCTCGAAGCGGATCAACACGTCCTGGATCGAGTTGTTGAGGCCGTGGCCCAGGTGCAGCACGCCGGTCACGTTGGGGGGCGGGATGACGATGACGTAGGTGTCCCGGCCCGCCCCCGGCTGCGGCGTGAACGCCCCGCGCGCCATCCAGGCCTGGTACAGCGAGGCCTCGACGTCGTGCGGGTTGTATTGCGGGGGGAGTGTGAACTCGCGCACCGGCATTCCTTATAATAACGGCCCTCCGCGCCTACCCGCCTACCCGTCTACCCGTCTATCTTTTTTGCATGCCCGAGGAGCCGAACGTCATTCCACCGATTCGCCTGCTGCGCTGGCTGCTGCTGGCCATTCTGATCGCCGCCGGTGCGGCGCTGTACTTCCGCCATGGCGTCGGGATCCCGGCGTTCGGTTCGACGACACCCGCTGCCGACACCACCCGCTGACCATGGCCTCCCCCGTCGCTGACATCCGGGTCACGCTCCCGGACGGGAGCACGAAAGTGCTGCCCGCCGGTGCCACCGGTCGCGATCTCGCGGCCGCGATCGGGCCTGGCCTCGCCAAAGCGGCCCTCGCCGCGCGCGTCGACGGCGAGGTCCGGGACCTCTCCCGTCCGTTGCCCGACGGGGTGGCGGTGTCGCTGCTCACCGATCGCGATCCGCAGGCCCTCGACGTCCTGCGCCACTCCTCGGCGCACGTATTAGCGACGGCTGTGCGGCAGCTGTTCCCGCACGCCAGGATCGGCTTCGGGCCGCCGATCGAGGACGGCTTTTACTACGACTTCGAAGTGCCGACGCCGTTCACACCCGAAGACCTGGAGCAGATCGAAGCGAAGATGCGCGAGGTGGCGGCTGCGAACTATCCGTTCGTGCGCGAGGAAGTCGATCGCACCGAGGCCAAGCGACGCTTCACGGACGATCCGCTGAAGCTCGAGCGCATCGACGATCTGAAGCAGGACGAAGTGATCTCGGTGTATACGGATGGTCCGTTCGTGGATCTGTGCCGTGGCCCGCACGTCCCGGCGACTGGGGCCATCAAGCACTTCAAGCTGCTGCACGCCGCCGGCGCGTACTGGCGCGGCGACGAGCGCCGCCAGATGCTGCAGCGCATCTACGGCACCGCCTGGTTCTCGAAGGACGATCTCGAGGGCTACCTGCGGCGGCTCGAGGAAGCCCGCAAGCGCGATCACCGCATCATCGGCAAGCACCTCGACCTGTTTTCGGTGCAGGGGGACGTCGGTCCCGGGCTGATCCTGTGGCACCCCAAAGGGGCGATGATCAACTTCCAGCTGCGTCGCTTCATCGAGGACGTCATCCTCGAACGCGGCTATCAGCTGGTCTACACGCCGAACGTGACCCGTGAGCAGCTGTTCCTGCGATCCGGGCACCTCCCCTTGTATGCCGAGAACCAGTTTCCTCCGATGGCGGCCGGAGAAGGCGAAGCGGAGGATGTGCGCTATCGCGTGAAGCCGATGAACTGCCCCATGCACATCCTCGTATACGCGAGCCAGCAGCGCAGCTACCGCGATCTGCCGATCCGGCTGGCCGAGATCGCCAACGTGTACCGCAATGAGCGCTCGGGGACGCTGCACGGCATGCTGCGCGTGCGCGGGCTCTCGATGGACGACGCGCACATCTTCCTGCGCGATGATCAAATCGAGGACGAGATCTTCCAGCTGCTGGACATCGTCGAGCTGGTGCTGGGTAAGACCTTCGGACTGACGTATCGGCTGGATCTGGCGACCCGGCCGGCGAAGAAACTCGGCAGCGACGCCGTGTGGGACGTCGCCGAGCGAGGGCTCGAGCAGGCGCTGAAGCGGCGCGGCATCACCTATCGTCTCGACAAGGCCGGCGGCGCGTTCTACGGGCCCAAGATCGACGTGAAGTTCAACGATGCGATCGGCCGCGAATGGCAGGGGGCGACGATTCAGCTCGACTACGAGCTGCCCGAGCGGTTCCAGCTCGAGTATACGGGCTCCGACAACAAGCCGCACCGTCCGGTGATGATCCACCGCGCGATCTACGGCACGCTGGAGCGCTTCGTCGGGTTCCTGATCGAGCATTTCGCCGGGGCGTTCCCGTTGTGGTTGTCGCCCGAGCAGGTACGCGTGCTGCCGATCGCCGATACCCAGCTCGATGCGGCGCGCAGTACCGCCGAGGCGTTGCGGAAAGCGGGAGTGCGCGTGCACCTGGACGACCGGTCCGAGACACTCAACTACAAAGTGCGCGACGGCGAGATGCAGAAGGTGCCCTACCTGGCGGTGGTGGGGCAGCGGGAAGCGGAGGCCGGGACGGTCGCGGTGCGCGTGCGCGGGGCCGGGAAGAAGCAGGAGATTCTGCCACTGGACGAGTTCGTGCGGCGGCTGCAGGAGGAAGTTCGCACGCGGTCGCTGACACCCTTAGTTTGAAATGTGGATTGGCAACAAAGGAAACGATATGAGTAGTGATCAAACGACCCCCGTCATTGTCAGCGCCGTGCGGACGCCGATCGGCAGGTTCCTGGGCGGCTTGTCGCCGCTCCCGGCACCCCGGCTCGGCGCTTTGGTCGTGCGCGAGGCGGTGCGCCGCGCCGGAGTCGAGGCCGGGGCCGTCGACGAAGTGATCATGGGCAACGTCCTCCAGGGCGGCGTGGGGCAGGCGCCGGCCCGCCAGGCGGCGATCCACGCCGGGCTGCCGGGGACGATTCCCAGCCTCACCGTGAACAAGGTCTGCGGGTCCGGTCTCAAGGCCGTGATGCTCGCGGCGCAGTCCATCAAGGCGGGCGACGCGCAGCTCGTGGTGGCGGGCGGGATGGAGTCGATGTCCAACGCCCCGCATTACGTCTACGGGATGCGCAACGGCATCAAGGCGGGCAACCAGTCGCTCGTGGACGGGATGATTCACGACGGCCTGTGGGATTCGTTCTCGAATCAGCACATGGGCAACCTCGCCGAGTACACGGCGAAGAAGGCCGGCGTCTCGCGCGCCGATCAGGACGCGTTCGCGCTGGCCAGTCACCAGAAGGCCGTCGCGGCGATGACGGCGTGCCGGTTCAAGGCCGAGACGGTGCCGGTGGAGATTCCAGGGAAAAAGGGGCCGACGGTCATCGACAAGGACGAGGGACCGCGGGCTGACACCAGCAGCGAAGCCCTCGCCGCGCTGAAGCCGTCGTTCGAGAAGGATGGCTCGGTGACCGCCGGGAACGCACCGGGTCTGAATGACGGGGCCGCAGCGCTCGTAGTTGTGTCCCTCGCCTTCGCCAAGGCCCATGGCTTGACCCCGCTGGCGCGCATCACGGCCTACGCCACTGGCGGCGGTGAGCCCAAGGATCTCTTCTTCGCCCCGATCGTCGCCGTGCAGAACCTGATGGCCAAAGCCGGCACGAACATCGGGGACTACGACCTGATCGAGGCGAACGAAGCGTTCGCGGTCCAGGCGCTGGCGGACGGTCGGGCCCTGGGCTGGGATTGGGATCGCGTCAACGTGAACGGTGGCGCCATCGCGCTCGGACACCCGATCGGGGCTTCCGGCGCCCGCGTATTGACGACGTTGTTGTACGCCATGAAGGACCGGGGCAAGCGCACCGGTCTGGCGACTCTCTGTCTCGGCGGCGGGAACGCCGTAGCCCTCAGCGTGGAGGCGATGTAATGGACCAGTCGCTCGTCTTGCAGAATTCGTCGCTCGTGGCCCGCCGGACCATCGCCGTGGTGCTCGGCGCCGCCCGGGTGGCGGCGGCCGCACAGGTGGCGGTGCCGATTCCCGGCACCCCTGTGCCGATGACGCTGCAGCCGCTCGCCGTCCTGATCGTCGGCGGCCTGCTCGGACCGGGGCTGGGCGCCATGAGTCTCATCCTCTATCTCGCGCTCGGCGCCGCGGGCCTCCCGGTGTTCACGCCCGTCGGCCTTCCGGGCATCGCCCGCTTGATC
>DATFGN010000186.1:0-13773 GCA_035249405.1 Gemmatimonadales bacterium | reverse complement strand
CGCGGCGTTCTTCGTCATGGTGATGCTGGGCACCTGGGTCGCCGGCAAGAAACGAGAGCTCGATCCGATCGAATGGGCTGAACCGCTCGAGCCGGTCTCCGCGAAGGCCGGCTGGTTGGATCGCTACGGCATGTGGTCGCTCGTGGCGATCGTCATCATCCTCGTGGCCTATGCGGTCCCGCTATGGCACCATCTTCAAATGCCCCGCTTCGGCTCTCCCGGCTTCAAGCCGTTCTGACCGGTCGTTTGGGACTCGCGCGCTACCCGGTGGTGGCGATCGCCGCCACCGGGCTGATCGCCGGGCTCGTCGTGCGCTTCCTGGTTCGAGACCCGGTCACGGCAGACCGGGTCTTTTTCTTCACGCTGCTCGCGGGTGGCGTGCCGCTCACTTTGCGAACGTTGTGGGGCATGGTGCACGGTCGATTCGCCGCGGATGTCGTGGCCATGCTTGCCATCGTGGGTGCCGTCGTGTTCCGGGAGCACTTCGCCGGCGCCGTCATCGTGTTGATGCAATCCGGTGGCGAGGCGCTCGAGGCATTTGCGATGTACCAGGCCACCGCCTCGCTGGAAACCCTGCTGGCGCGCGCGCCCAAGATCGCGCACCGCCTGCTGGCTCAGGGGCTCGAGGACGTGCCGGTCGACGCGGTGCGGGCGGGTGACACGCTCATGGTGAAACCCGGCGACCTGGTGCCCGTGGACTGCGAAGTCGTTGCCGGTACGTCGGCCGTGGATCAGTCGGCCCTGACGGGCGAGCCGCTCCCGATTCGGGCCGTGCCCGGAACGAACTTGATGAGCGGCAGCGTCAACCAGGAAGGGGCGCTCACGGTGCGCGCCGTGCGCGCCAGCGCCCAAAGCCAGTACCAACAGATCCTCGAGATGGTTGCCCACGCGCGACGTGAAAAACCGCCCATCGTCCGGATCGCGGATCGGTTCGCCGTCTGGTTCACGCCAGTCACCCTGGTCATGTGCGGCGTGGCCTATCTCGTGACCGGGGCGCCGGCCAGCGTCCTGGCCGTGCTGGTCGTCGCGACGCCGTGTCCGCTCATTCTGGCTGCGCCGGTCGCCGTGATCGCCGCGATCAGTCGTGCGGCTGCCAAAGGGATCATCGTGAAGACGGGCGCTGCGATCGAACAGGTGGGACGGGCCAGGGTCGTGGTGTTCGACAAGACCGGGACACTGACGCTGGGCCGGCCATTGGTCCAGGACGTCGTCGTCATGGACGGACGGTCGGCTGACGAGCTGCTGCTGCTGGCCGCTGCGGTCGAGCGACTATCCGCCCACCACCTGGGGCACGCCGTGGCCGAAGCCGGCCGGAGGCTCGGGCGCGAGCTCCGGGCGGAAAACGTCCGCGAGACGCCGGGCCTCGGCGTGTCGGGCCGGGTGGACGGCCACGACGTCGATGTCGGATCGGCGGCGTACCTGGCGAGTCGGGGCCTGGCGGTGCACGACGGCCCGGCCGAGCGGACCACGGCGTTCGTCGCGATCGACGGTCGGGTCGCCGGGGCGATTACGTTCGCCGACCGGCTGCGCCACCAAGTCCCGGCGTTGATGAGCCAGCTGACGCGGCTCGGCGTAGCCGATACGATCATGCTCACGGGTGACCGGCAGGAGAGCGCCGAGGCGATCGCGCTCCAGGCGGGCGTTCACACGGTGCGGGCGAATCTCCTGCCAGCGGACAAGGTGACCGCCGTGTTGGAGCTGAAGCAACGCCACGGTGGCGTCGTGATGGTCGGCGACGGGATCAACGACGCGCCGGCGCTGGCGGCGGCGACCGTCGGGGTGGCCATGGGCGAGCATAGCCCGGCCGCGTCCGCACAGGCGGCCGACATCGTCCTGCTGGTGGACGACATCGGCCGCGTGGCCGAGGCCATGGCGATCAGTCAACGGATGCGCCGCATCATCATGCAGAGCATCGGGATCGGCCTCGGGGTGAGTCTCGGATTGATGATCGTGGCCAGCACCGGGCGTATCCCTCCATCGATCGGGGCGCTGCTGCAGGAGGCGCTCGATGTGGCGGTGATTCTGAACGCGTTGCGGGCTCGGTGACCGTCCCTGAAGCATTTCGAATCCAGGATTCAGAATCGGTTCATGATCGGGAGCTTGATTGTAGATAGGGAGGTATCGGTATGAACTGGGCACATCTGCATCTCCTGCTCAACCATGTTCCCGTCCTCGGCACGATTTTCGGCCTCGCGCTGCTTGCCTGGGCCATCACGCGCCGCAATGAAGTGGAGCAGCGTGTTGCGCTCGGCGTGTTCCTTGTCGTCGCCTTGCTCGCTCTGCCAGCCTACTTCACGGGCGAGCCGGCAGAAGACGTGGTGGAGAGCTTCGCCGGCGTGTCGAAATCGGTCATTCACGCGCACGAGGATGCGGCACTGCTTTCCCTGATTGGAGTGGAGCTCCTGGGATTGGTCGCGCTGATTGGGCTCGTTGCCGCCCGAGGCTCCCGTCGGCTTTCGACCGCGGTAGCCCGGACGGTGTTGCTGCTCTCGCTGGTCACCGCAGGACTCATGGCGAGAACCGCAACGCTGGGTGGTCAGATCCGGCATCTCGAGATTCAAGCCGGCGCGGGGACGACTGTCGAATCAGGCGAAGCGGGAGAAGGTCAATAGGTTCGCTCGGCTGAACTCGCCTTCATTCTGGTTTCCGGAGCGCTTCACCTCGCGCTCGCTATGCTGTCTGTCGGGCGCAGCCTGCAGGAGTTCAACGGAGGGCGGTGTCGCGAGGCACTGTGGGAGGATCGGTCGGGCTGGCCGACCTCTTGGGCGTGGGCCAGGGCTCACCCATCCTGCAGACTGCGCCAGCTTTCACTCGACCCGCCGAACCCCGATGATCCCTCGGATGTTCTCTACGCGTCGTGCTGCCGGACAAGAGCTCGGCGAGGAGCTCGCGCGGCTCGGCCTCCAGGAGCCAGTGGTGCTGGCGCTGCCGCGGGGCGGCGTGCCGGTGGGCTACGAGGTCGCGCGCCGGCTCGGCGCTCCGCTCGATCTCCTGGTCGTTCGGAAGGTCGGTGCGCCCGGACACCCGGAGCTGGCGATCGGCGCGGTGGGCCGCCTGGTCACGGTTTCCGACCCGGAAACGCTCGCGTATCTGGGCGTCCTGCAGCGGACATTCGAGGCCACGGCGGCGCGCGAGCGGCGCGAAGTCCAGCGTCGCGAGCGCGCGCTTCGGGGAGGCCGTCCTCCGCTGGACCTTCAGGGTCGCACGGCGATCCTCGTGGACGACGGGTTGGCGACCGGATCCACGATGCTCGCGGCCGTCCGGGTGGCGGCACGGCTGGGCGCGCGGGAGGTCATCGTCGCAGTCCCCGTCGCGTCACGGCAGGCGATCGAGCGGGTGCAGACGGAGGCCGACCGGGTCATCAGCCTGCTCGTCCCCGAGCCGTTTGCGGCGGTCGGCTACTGGTATGAGGACTTCACACAGACCGACGACGAGGAAGTGCGTCGTCTCCTGAATCCTACCGAACGGCACTTGGCTCCGGCCGGGTCGCAATAGCCACGGGGCTCGGGACCACGCCGTGCGGCTTCCGCGGCCACCACAGACTCAATCCCACGATTACGGTCAGGAGGAAACCGACTCCGAGCGGTGGTTGAACGAACGTGAGGATCTGGAACGCGGCAGCGGCCGTGAATAGCCCGGCCAGCGCGTGCCACCGATCGGCGTGCCGAATCACAGAAACCATAGCCGTAACGAAGAACGCGAAGGTGATCGTCCACAGTCCGATCGCGACGTGATTGGACACGCGCCCCCGATCCCGTCCCTCGGCAAGCTGCTGCAATCCGATCATCGTCCGGCGCTCCATCACGAAGTGCATCGGCTCGAACACCGATCGGTCGAAGGCGACCCCGAGCAAGGAGCGGCCTGCGGCGCCGCGGCCACGGACCAGTAATCGCGTGGTCCCGTCGTCCATGGGATCCAGTACAAAGGACCAGCTCCCGTCTTCCGGCGAAGTCAGCGGCGTGCCCGTCGAGCGGGTTCCGAAACCGAGTGCCCGCCCAGGCAGATAGGTGCGGAGCGTGGCGAATCCAATCCCGCCGGCCTTCTCCGGAGGGTACATCCAGAGTTTGTCGCCGACCTGCCAAGACTGCCGGTCGGGCCGCAAGCGGTCCTCGGTGGGCATGCCGCATCCCACGAGGTTCTCGAGCAGGTCATAACTATAGAAGCCGCCGCGGTCCTGACCGAGCTGCGCCAGCCAGGGCCAAACCTGCTCGACGGGGGCATGGATCGTAATCGCACGCGTTTCCTGCCGGGTGGCGTTGGGGATGATCGCATCGCCCGGCAAGGACCGGTGCGTTTCCGCATCCGTGGCGCCCCACCGCAGGTACCATGGCCGGACGAAGCCAACAAATGCCAGGCCGATCGCGAGCAGCGATCCGCTCAGGATGATCCAACGGGCACCTCGGTTACGCCGCATGGGGATGCTCGAACGGCGCGACGCCCAGAAAGCGCCAAGCCAGCGCCGCGCCGGCGGCGGTGAGAGCGAGGAAGAACAGTGTATAGACCAGCGGGGATCCGAATCCCTCACGGGCTGACAGCCAGATCATCGCGACCACCCACGCACCGATGGTGGTTGCCTTGACGAGGAGCATGCCGGCCAGCACGACGCCCCAGGGTCGCCCGCGCAGCAACTGCACCGCCGCGAGGATCATCGCGGGAAGGACGACACCCAGGTCGAACACATGGACGATGTTCGTGGGCGTTTCGAACTGCAGCACCGAAGGGGGAATTGTCCCGTTGACCAATGCCCCCACTTCCTCGGCCAGCCACATCGCGGCCACGATCGCCCCAATGCCGATGAGATAGGCCGCCACCATGCGGACGGGGAGGGGAGCCGTCAGCGCTGCGCGAACTTGTGCGGCGTCGGTCTCTACGAGCCCGATGATGAGTGTGAACAGTGACAGGCCGAAGAGCGCAACGTACCCGAGGAACAACGGATTCCAGCGAACCGCCATCGCGTACATCCCGTAGGCGTACACCAGGTAGCCGAGCGCGCCGAGCCACAGTGGCCGCGAACGCGCGGATCCTCGCTGGACTGCGAGCGCGGTAACGGCCAGCAACGGGATCCCGATGGCCAGGGTGACGAGATCGGTGCCGCGATTCTGCGGCAGCAGGACGGCCGGATCCCGGTAGATCGATGGCGCGAGCAATCCGATCAGGTGCGTCGGCACCGCCAGAATCACGATGAGTGCCGACAACCAGATGACCGGTGGGCGTTTCATACGCCCACTTCCACCGGCCGCTCGGCTGCCGTCTTGATGCGCTTGAGCGCCCGGCGCATGACGAGTCCCACGCCCGGCGCGATAATCCGCCAGTACAACCGGAACTTCCGCCGTGCGGTCTCATCGGTGGTCGCCGTGCGGGCTTCGTAGCGCAGGATCGAGCCGTTTGGGGTTGGCCGGACCGATAGGCTGATGCCGAGCTTCGCATACCCCGGCTCGGCGAACGCCACAAAGGCTTCCGGCGCGACCGTGCGGGTTCCGTAATCCCGGCGCCAAAACCTGCCCACAGAACCGATGACCAGCTCGACGCCGGGCGCCTCAAACAACCGCACCCACACGGGACTCTGACGGCCGATACCTCCAAACGTGATCTTCTCGGGGACGGGGACCGTCGTGCGTTGGCCCCGCAGCCGGCGCAGTGCGTTCACCGGCAGCTCCCGCAGCGCGAACAGCGTGTTCACGATGGGATCGCGCAAGTCCGTCTCTTTCATGGCCGCGTACGTGTCGCCCGGAGGTGCATCGACACTCGTTTCGCAGACGTACGTCACGTCGTAGCGCGGCAGGAACCGATCGATGCGCAGGGCGGTCGCGCCTGCTTCCATCGCATCGAGCTGTGTGTAGTAGTCGGGGATTTCCTTCAAATGGGCCCAAGCGATTCTTCCCGTCAGGTCCACATCGTCCTTGGTGACGTCGGTTTGCGGGTCGTGGGCGCCGTGCTCGAGCTCGACTTCGAGGCCGCGCCGCAGCTGCTCGAGGTCGATCTTCGTCCAGTTCACGCCCAATCGTGAGCCGATCTCGCGTGCCTGGGCCGTCGTGAAGTGGCGTGTAGCAGACATGTTCTTCCCCCTTCCGAGGTCAACGGGCTCTCCGAACGCCCCACCAATCGAGAATGGCGAAGACCGCGCCGATGGCGAGCCAGAAGGCGATCCGCAGCCACCGCCCTTCGTTCAGGGCATCCAGGGTCGCAATACCAAAAAACACCAGAAAGACCGTCACGCCTTGACGCGGCATCGCAGGCTCCGGCTCGAGGATAGGGAAACCGTAACGGGCACGGCGTGAAGCCATCGCGAGATGGATCGTGAAGAGGCCTTCAGAACTCGCAGGCTCGGACTTCTAGCGCTGGTCCAGTGAGGGCGATATGGTTGCCATCATGCCGCTGCGATCCGGCGTCTACATCGTCCCCACCCACCGCTGGTACATCGAGCGGACGGTGTGGTTGGTGGCAGGCATCGTCCTCCTGAGCAGCACCACCTTGGCGGTACTGGTTCACCCCCTGTGGGTGCTGCTGGTCATCGCCACCGGGTTTGCCTCGATCACCGTCGCGCTGACGGGATTCTGCATCGTGGGCAACGCACTCCGGCTGTTCGGATTCACACCGATGCTGGGGGAGCGCGCCAAGACGCGGGGGAATCTGTACTTCATGCAAACGGACCGGTGGTACCTCGAGCGACGCATCTACCTGGCGGTCGGGATCAACATCTCCATTGCTTCCGTGCTGTCGCTGGTGCACAGCCCGTGGTGGCTTTCATTCACGGGCTTCGTGGGCGCGGCGATGGTGTGGTTTGCCGCCACCGGATACTGCATCATGGCGAACGGGCTGTACTGGCTCGGGGCCGAGCCGCGCCTCAAACCGGAGGCTGCGGCCCGTCCGGCTTCAGCAGATTCGAGGGAGCTGGTCCCCCGGTAGCATATCGACGACGCGGGTCCCGCCGATCGCAGTTTCCAGAATGACCATGCCCGGATGCGCGGCAACGGCGCGACCAATGCGCGCGGCCGAGTGCCCGAGTGGATGCCCGTGCAGGGCCTCCACGGCGTCCTCGGCCCGGGCCTCGGGCACGAAGGCCACCAGCACACCCTCGTTGGCGACGTAGAGCGGATCGAACCCCAGCATCTCGCAGGCGGCCGCGACCGGGTCGGGGATCGGCAATGCGGTCTCATCCAGGACGACGCCAATCCCGGCGGCAGCGGCGATTTCATTCAGCGCGCTGGCCAGGCCGCCGCGCGTGGGATCCCGCAATGCATGTACCGCCGCGCCGAGTCGGTCCCGCAGCCGTTCAACCAGCGGCGTGAGTGCCGCAGTATCGCTCGTGATCTCGGCTTCAAACGCCAGGCCTTCCCGCGCGGTCATGATGGCGATGCCGTGGCATCCCAGCGGGCCGCTGACGATCACCGCGTCCCCGGCGCGAGCCCGTACCGGGGCGGGCGCGAAATCCGCCGGCCGCAGCCCGATTCCCGTTGTATTAATGAACACGCCGTCGGCCTTGCCGCGCTCGACGACCTTGGTGTCGCCGGTAACGAGCAGGACTCCCGCGGCCCGGGCCGCGTCGGCCATGGCGCGGACGATGCGGTCGAGCACGTCGAAGGGGAGTCCTTCTTCCAGGACGAACCCGGCGGACAACCATTGCGGCCGCGCGCCCATCATCGCCAGGTCGTTCACGGTCCCATGAACGGCCAGGGACCCGATGTTGCCACCGGGGAACTCGAGCGGCTGGACCACGAACGTGTCGGTGGACATCGCCACGGCGTGCGAGCCGATGTCCACCACCGCCGCGTCACCGAGCTGTGCCAGCACGTCGTTGGCGAAGTGCGGCAGGAAGCGATCACGCAGCAGCGCGGCGCTCATCTTGCCGCCCGAGCCGTGGCCCAGCTGGACCCGTTCGGGGGCACTCGACGGCGCGGGGCAGGTCAGGCCGGCCGTGGCCAGAAGTTTGGTGCTCATACCGCGCTCCGGAAGCGGCCGTAATTGTAGTAGGCTGCGCAGGCCCCTTCGGACGACACCATCGGGGCGCCGAGGGGATGCTCGGGCGTGCACAACGAGCCGAAGGCCGGGCAGTCGAACGGCTTGAGCACGCCGCGCAGTACGTCGCCCGCCCGGCACTCGGTCGGCTCGGCCGTGTGGATGCCCTCGATGGCGAAGCGTCGCTCCGCGTCGAAAGCGGCAAACTCTTCACGCAGCCCCAGGCCACTGCGTGGAATCGGTCCGATGCCCCGCCAGTTGCGGTCGACGAGCTCGAACACGCGGGACACGAGGTCCTGGGCGGGCTGGTTCCCGTCGCGCCGAACCGAGCGCACGTATTGGTTCTCCACTTCGTGTCGGCCCGCTTCCAGCTGACGTACGGCCAGCAGCATGCCCTCGAGAATGTCGAGTGGCTCGAACCCGGTGACGATGATCGGCACGCGGTACTTCGCCGCGATCGGCTCGTACTCGGTCCACCCCATCACCGTGCACACGTGACCGGCCGCGAGGAATCCCTGGACCCGGTTGTCGGGGGCGTCGAGCAAGGCAGTCATGGCCGGGGGGACGGTCACGTGCGACACGAGTACGCTGAAGTTCTCGACGCCCAGCTCGTGCGCGCGCCACACCGCCATCGCGTTCGCGGGTGCCGTCGTCTCGAACCCGACGGCGAAGAAGACGATCTGCTTGTCCGGGGTGCGCCGAGCGAGCTCGAGCGCGTCGAGCGGGGAGTAAACGACCCGGACGGAGCCACCCCGCGCGCGGATCTGTTGCAAATCGCAGTCGCTGCCTGGCACACGCAACATGTCCCCGAACGACGTGAAGATCACATCCGGCCGTGATGCCAATGCCAGCGCCTTATCGATCTGCTCGAGCGGCGTGACGCACACCGGGCAGCCCGGGCCGTGGACCATTTCGACCACGTCGCCCAGCATTTCGTCGAGCCCCTGCTTGACGATCGTGTGAGTCTGGCCGCCACATACCTCCATGAGTACCCAGGGGCGTGTCGCCGTCGCCTTGATCTCGGCTACGAGGGCGCGCGCCACGCGCCCGTCGCGGTATTCGCTGAGATACTTCATGCGCTCCTCCCCTCGGCCCGGTCGGCGACCTCCTTCATCCACTCGAGCTCATCCAGCTGGCTCATTTCGCGCAGCGCCGCGAAGGTCCGGTGCGCTTCGGCTTCGTCCACCTTGGAAATCGCGAACCCGACGTGGATGATGGCGTAGTCGCCCACGTGCGCTTCATCCGCGACATAGGCGAGACACACCTCCCGCCGCACCCCGCCAAAGTCCACCACGCCCATCGGGAGGCCCTGCACATCGTACCGCTCGACGATTCGTCCGGGGATACCTAGGCACATGGGGTGGTCTCCCGATGCAGCAGCGTCGCGGCCACGGCCGCCTGGCCGTAGCTGACGGCGCCGTCGTTGGGGCTCAGCTGGCGCGGCACCAACACCCGGAGGCCGCGCGCTTCGAGTCGATCCCGTACGGAAACGATGAGCCGCGCGTTCTGAAAGCACCCGCCGCCCAGAGCGACCGTGTCGAGGCCTGTATGGGCCGCCAGCCGGGCGGCGAGCGCGTCGGTCGCGACCGCGACACTCTCGTGGAATTGCGCGGCGAGCAGGGCGACGTCAACGCCGGCCGCGCGTCGTTCGCCCAACGCCGCGAGCAGTGGCAGCGGGTCGAGCACCCAGATGCCGTCCGGGTTCTGGGTGGCCGGGAACGGCAGCGGCTCAGCCGGGCGTGTGCCCGCGAGCGCCTCGAGCTGCATCGCCGCTTCTCCCTCGTACCGGTTCACGGTGCGTATCCCCAGGACGGCCGCCGCGGCATCGAACAACCGTCCCAGCGACGAGGCCAGTGGGGCGTTCAATCGCCGGGTGATTTGCTGCACGGCGATCGCGTGGGCTGCATCCGGGATGCCTCGAAATGCTCGTCCGAAGGCGGTTGCCCGGGCCGGCTCGAGGGCCAGATAGCCCAGGGCGGCGCGCCACGGCTCGCGTGCCGCCAAGTCGCCCCCGGGCAGAAAGGCGTATCTGAGCTGCCCGGCTCGACGGTAACCGCCCAAATCGGCGATGAAGAACTCGGCACCCCAGACGTGCCCGTCGGCGCCGTATCCGGTGCCGTCATAGGCGACACCGATGGCGGGCTCCTGCACGCCGTGCTCGGCGAGCACGGCCGCCACGTGGGCGTGATGATGCTGCACGGGGATGACGCGCTCGAGCCCGAGCTCACCGGCGAGACGCGTGGACAGGTAGCCGGGGTGCAGGTCGCGCACGGCCACGCGGGGCGCGACGCGGAACAGCCGTCGGTAGGCGTCGAGCGCGGCGCGCCAGTGCTCGAGCGTCTCCAGGCTCTCGAGATCCCCGATGTGCTGGCTCACAAACGCGTGACGTCCGTGCACCAGGGTGAACGTGTTCTTGAGGTGCGGCCCCACGGCGATGAGCGGCACCGGGCTTTCCAGCGGCAGGTCCAGGGGGAGCGGGGCATAGCCGCGCGACCGCCGCAACAAGACCGGCCTACCTCCCGCGACCCGCAGCACCGAATCGTCGTAGCGCGCGACGATGTCGCGATCGTGGAGCAGAAACGCATCGGCGACCGAGGTGAGCCGGAGCCTGGCGTCGTCGTTGCCGATCGCGATCGGCTCATCGCTCAGATTCCCACTCGTCATCACGAGTGGCCGTTGAGCCCGTTCCAGCAGCAGATGATGCAGCGGCGTATACGCCAGCATCAGACCGACCGTATCGAGCCCCGGGGCGATGGACTCAGCCAGACCCGCGCCACGGGAATGGATGAGCACGATCGGACGCTCACGCGAGGTCAACTGCACGGCCTCGTCCCGCGTGATCCGGGCAACTCGTTGCGCGTCCGCGAGCGTTCGCACCATCACGGCCAGCGGCTTCGCGTCCCGGTGTTTCCGGGCGCGCAGGCGTCGCACCGCGGCGTCGGCCGTGGCGTCCACCGCCAGGTGAAACCCGCCCAGCCCCCGCACCGCGACGATCAACCCGGCGCGGAGCAAGCGCGCGGCGGCGGCGATCGCTTCCTCGCCCAAGCGCAGCCCCGCTCCGGGCTCACCCGGCCCCTCGAGCCAGACGCGGGGGCCGCACGCGGGACAGCTGTTGCTCTCCGAGTGGAAGCGTCGGCTCGCCGGATCACGGTATTCAGCCAGGCACGCCGGGCACTGGGTAAACGCCCGCATGCTGGTGCCCTCGCGATCGTAGGGCATCGTATCGATGACCGTAAACCGCGGCCCGCAATCGGTGCAGGTAATGAACGGATAGCGATAGCGTCGGTCGGCCGGATCGAACAGCTCGGCCTCGCAGGCACCGCACAACGCCACATCGGGGGAGATGGGCAAGCGGCGGTCGGGCTCGACGGCACTGGGGCGGATCTCAAACCCGGCGCGGCCGAGCGGCGCGATCCACTCGACGCCCAAATGTTCGATCCGGGCGAGTGGGGGAGCGGAGCTCTCGAGGTCGACCAGGAATTCGGCGATCTCCGCGTCCGCGCCTTCCAGCTCGATCTCCACGGCACCGGCGCAGTTCCGGACCCAGCCTGACAGCGCGTGGCGCGCCGCCAGCCTGTGCACGAAGGGCCGGAATCCGACGCCCTGGACGACGCCGGTCACCTCGAGTCGCGCGGCCTTCGCCGGCGCGCTCAGAGTCTGGCTCCTCTCGCCCGGGCCAGCAGAAAGTCATACCACTGCGTCAATCCGTCGGCGCGGAGCGCCGAGGTCGACAGGACCTCGAGGTCCGGATTCACCTGGCGGCAGCAGGCCAGCGCCCGTTCCATGCGGAATGGCACATAGGGCAGCAGGTCCAACTTGGTGAAGACGACGGTCGAGGCCTCCTCGAATACCTTGGGATACTTGACCGGCTTGTCCTCCCCCTCCGTGACGGAAAACAACACCACTTTCGCTTGCTCCCCGAGATCCCAGTTGGCGGGGCAAACGAGGTTGCCCACGTTCTCGATGAACAGGAGGTCGGTGGCGGCGAGATCGATCGCGTCCAGCGCGGTGAGGATCTGGCGCGCATCGAGGTGACAGGCCCCGTGGGTAATGACCGCCTGGACGAGGCGATCGGTATGGCCGGCGAGCCGGTCGGCATCGTTTTGGGTCTGCACGTCGCCGGTGATCACGCTGATTACCAGGCGCTGGCCCAAGTCGGCGAGTGTTCGCTCGAGCAGCATCGTCTTGCCCGCGCCCGGCGACGACACGAGGTTCAACGACGGCACGCCGGCCGCACGCAGGCGCTGGCGGACGTCCGCGGCCAGATCGTTGTTTCTGGCCATGATTCGCTCGCGGACGTCAATCGTCCGGACGGCCATCGTCCACCTCCAGGTAGGCCAGCCGGAAATCGGCTCCGGGGCGCCGCATGATCACGGGGCGCGCGCCGTGGAAGGGCGATTCGCCCAGCAGCGTTTCCAGACAAAACTGGAAGTTGCCGACCTCGATCCCGGCGTCGTCACCGATCTCGACCCCGACGGCGCGGAGCTGGGCCAACGCGGTGGCGCCGAGACGTTCTTCGGTCATGCGACACACCTCGAGCGCCAGGCCGAGCTCATGCATGCGCAGGAGTCGCCCGTGGCTGCGGCGCGTGTCCCCAGTCTGCGAGGCGTCGGGTGACGGCCACGACCAGGTCGCCCATGCGCGCCTGCACCGGGTCGCTGAGCGTGCAGGACATCTCGATCCGGGCCGGCTGCAGGCCGAGGGCGACGAGCTCGCGGGGCAGGGTGCCGCGCAGCTCGGCCAGGGCGAACACGTCGCGCAGATCCACCTGGTGCGGCGACAGCTTGGTCGAGAGGTAGCGCGGGACGTGGTCTCGCTCGAGGACGTGCAACGAGCCCGGCACCGCTCCGCGGTCGATGGCGTCGATGAGCAGCACCTGGTCCGCCGCCTCGATCACGGGCAACAGGTTCAATCCCCACGTGCCCCCGTCCACCAGCTCGACGGTGGCTGGGACGTCCCACTCGGCGCGCAGGGTTTCCAGGGCTACGAGCCCGAGACCGTCGTCACTCATGAGCGCGTTGCCCACGCCGATCACGGCGGTGCGGCCTGACGGGGCGGTGTTACTGGTCGACATACTCTCCATCGGCGTTGACGAATCGACCGCCCGAAATGATCGAGGAAATAGTGCCGGTGCGCTCCAGATGATCGGCCCGCAGCGCCAGATAGAGATGGATCGGGAAGAAGATGATAAAGGCCCACGTCAGGATATGGTGGACGAAGTGCACCTCCTGAATACCACCAAACAGCGTGGTCACCCAGCCGAAGATCCGGTAGAAGAACCCCCCGGGATTCGCCTGGCCGTACATCGCAAAGCCCGTGGTCACCTGGGCCGCGGCCACGGCGTAGATCCCGGTGTAGCTCAGCTGCTGCAGCGGATTGTGACCCAGGTAGTGCGGGGCTTTTTCAGGCTGGATCATGAGGTAGAACTTCACCTGCTTCCACATGTTGACCCAGTCGCGGGCGTGCACCGGAAACAGCGCGCCGAGTCGCTCGAACTTGTTCCCCGCGAACAGCCAGTACACGCGCACGATGGCCGTCGCCACGAACACCGCGGCCGCGGCGAAGTGGAGGAAGCGCATCGTGCCCATCAGGTAGTGCGCGCTCGCTTCACCGGTGGTGAAGAAATAGGGACGTCCGATGTAGAAGCCCGTCGCGATCAGCACGACGATCGCACCGGCTGCGAGCCAGTGCATCGCCCGAATCGGCCATTCCCACAGGTAGACCCAGCGATAGTTGCCGGTTGGAGGCGGCACTTTGCGCGCGAGCGAGAACTTGCCGCGCGACGGGACGGCACCCGAGGCCGTCGGCGGGATGGCG
>DATFGN010000185.1:0-3721 GCA_035249405.1 Gemmatimonadales bacterium | reverse complement strand
CGCGTGGTCGCGGAGTTCATCCACGGCGGTGAGCGCATCGCCTTGTACGATCCGGCCACCTATAGGCTACAGCGCGGGGAGTGGATGAGATTCACCTACGTGATGCATGTCCCCGCCGTCCCGATCCAATTCGAGGGGAATCGCGAGGGGCTGTTCATCGTCGACACCGGCGGCTCCGGCACCATCATCTTCAACAGCCGCTACACCAAGGCTCGGAAACTCCTCGATGGCCGCCAGGTTCACGAGCAAATCCTCCAGGGCTCGGGCGGCACGTACAAGGTTCTCTCGGGCAAGCTCCAGTGGCTGGATCTTGCGGGGTATCGTTTCGACGACCCTGTCGCTGAATTCGGCATAGGGGGCGAAGGGTTCGAGATGGAGGGACGATCGGGCGTCATCGGGCGCGGCTTGATGGGACCTTTTGTCGTCGTCGTCGACTACCGGCACAAGCGCATAGCGTTCGTCCGCCGAGATCACGAACGGCGCCAGAAGGAGTCCGGGTGACCATCAAATCGAGCTTGCCGAGGTTGGAATGGTTGACCGTGAGGCGGAACGGATTCGAATACCGCTTGCCATTTCTCTTTCGCAAGGGAACGACCGGGCCCGCGCTCCTGTTCATCCATGGACTGGGGGGCGCGAAAGAGAACTTCTATGCCGCGTACCAAAGTCCTGCGCTCGCCGATTGCGATCTCTTGTCGTTCGACTTCCCGGGCACGGGCTTGGCCGAGTTCGACGCAGAGAGCTGCGCCGATGTCAGCACGCTGGCCGAGATCACTCATCTCGTGCGGAGCGCTCTCTTGCCGGGTCCGGCTTTCCTCGTTGCCGCCAGCATGGGCGGCTTGGTCGCCCTGTTGCTTCTCCGCCGTTTTGGCGCCTCGAACGTCCTGGGAGTGGTCAATATCGAGGGGAATCTCGCCCCTGAAGATTGCATGTTCTCGCGCCGCACCGCATCGCGGACCCTCGCCGAGTTCTCGGGAGAGCTGTTTCCCCAGATGCAAGCGGAACTGAGGGCCTCGCGGTATCCCGGCGATCACATGATCGCGCACAACATGGCGCTGAACACGGATGTTCGGGCTTACCATCAGTACAGCTTCGAGACTGTCAGAGAATCGGATTCGGGCAGGCTGCTCGATGAGTTCATCGAGTTGCCCATGCCTCGGATGTTCCTCTATGGTGAGGCAAATCGAGCGCTGTCGTATCTCCCCCGACTTCGCGCCAGTCAGGTCGATGTCCGCGAAATCCCCGGCAGCGCGCACTTCCTCTTCTACGACAACCCGGTCGTGACTTTCGAGGAGATCGCCACGTTCGTGCGGACAGCCGAGCGTGTCCAGGGCTAGACAGCTCGCCGTCGTGGCCGCAGTCGCCGCCCTGTTCGCGGCGTGTGGCGGATGCTCGAGGGTCGCGATCAAGCCCGGGCACGCGGCCGGCGACACGACACGAATCGCCCGCGTCGAGCACGGGTTGCTGCCCACCGTGGCCATCCGGGGTCGGCCCGACACGGCGTACGTGTTGGCCGACCGCATGCGGCGCTACCGCGTGCCGGCCGTCAGCATCGCCGTGATCGACGGGGGCCGACTGGCGTGGTCGCGCGCCTATGGTGTGCTCGAGGCGGGCGGTGCGCAGCCCGCCGACCCGGCGACGCTCTTCCAGGCGGGCTCGATCAGCAAGGCCATCGCGGCCGTGGCCGCAATGCGCTGCGTCGAACGCGGTCTGCTCGCGCTGGACGAGGACGTCAATCGGCGCCTCCTTGCGTGGAAGGTGCCGGCGGGCCGCTGGAGCGCCGCGCGGCCGGTAACGCTGCGCGGTCTCCTGAGCCACGGGTCGGGGCTCAACGTCCCGAGCTTTCCCGGGTACACGTCCGACGCGGCGATACCGACGGTGCTGCAAGTGCTGGAGGGCGCGCCGCCGGCGAACACCCCGCCGGTACGGGTCGAGATCGAGCCAGGGGCGGAGTGGCGGTACTCGGGCGGGGGAATGACCGTCGTGCAGCAGCTGCTCGCCGATGTGAGCGGGCGCCCATTTAGCGAGGTGCTGCGCGAGACCGTGCTCGATCCCGCGGGGATGACGCACACCGTGGCCGAGCAGCCGCTGGCGCCCGCGCGCGCAGCCTCCGCCGCGACGGGGCATTCGGCAGGCGCGCCCGTCGCAGGACGGTGGCGTGTGCACCCCGAGCTGGCCGCCGCCGGGCTGTGGTCCACGGCGCCGGATCTCGCGCGCTTCGGCCTGGCCATGCTGCACGCGATCCGGGGAGGCAGCGGTGGACTGCTGCGACCCGAAACCGCGCGCGAGATGGTCACGCGCCAGATCGGTGACTGGGGACTCGGCTTCGCGCTCGGCGAGGCCGGCGAGTCGACCACCGTCGGCCACGATGGCAGCACCGTGGGCTACGCCGCGCGGCTGCTCGTGCTGCCTGCGACCGGACAGGGAATCGCGGTCATGACGAACGGCGAGAGCGAAGCGCTCCTCGACGAGATCGTGCGAGCGGTGGAGCGCGAGTACGCTTGGCCCGTTCGGCCGCGGACCGAGAAGACCGTCGCCATGGTCGATCCGGAGGGCTACGCCGCGCTCGCGGGCCGCTACCGCGTGACCGTCGGTGAACGCAACTTCGATTTCGTCGTGGACACCTCCGGAGTGGGGGCGGAGCGCCGGCTCCTCATCACCGGTTCGAGCGGGCAACCCGGCGAGCTGCTGCCCCTTTCGGCGCTTCGTTTCTTCTCGCAGGAAACGGGAAACGAGTTCACGTTCGAGCGCGAGGGGAACGCCGTCACCAGCATGGTGATCGATCAGCAGGGGCAGAGGTTCACGGCGCGCCGGCTGCCGTGAGGGTGCCCGTTCCTGTCCAAACGGATAGTGCCCGGGCCTGCCGTTCCTCGTAAGCTCCCCGGCCATGAGGAGAATCCTCGCGCCGGTCGCGCTGCTGCTGCCGATGCTGGTCCAGGCCGCTCCGGCCCACCTCGTCCACGACACCGACCCGACGCCGGTCCCCGGGTCGAGCCTGATGGGGGCAGTCGCCACGGGCGAAGGTCCTGGAGGTGCCGTCTTCTTCCTCGTCGAAAAGCCGGCGCCCGGCGCGTTTCGAGGCGAGACGCAGCTGTGGAGGTGCGACGCTTCGGGGCAGAACCCCCTTCTGCTGCGCGACCGCCTCGTGCACGCCTCCGACCTCATCGTGTTCGACGGCAGGTTGTTCTTCAACGGGGACGATGGCATCCACGGGGGAGAGCCCTGGACGAGCGACGGCACGGCCGAGGGGACCCGCATGATCGCCGACGTCGGGCCGGGGGCGCTGGGCTCCTATCCTTACACCTGGGTGGCGCTCGGCGACGCGGTGTACTTCGTGAATCATGCCGTCGGAAACGGCAGGCTCTGGAAGACGGACCTCGCCGCCTCGGGCGCGGCCCCGGTGTTCGCGGTCCCGAGCGAGGACGGCGGCCCTTCCCACGTGGGCTTCTTCCTGCGCAGCGGCGATTCCCTCTGTGGCTGGTTCGATGACGGGATCCACGGCTTCGAGCCGTGGCGGACGGACGGCACCGCTGGGGGATCTCGGCTCCTCGCGGACATCGCCCCGGGCGGGAACGGATCCATCGTCGGCGAGATGGTCGACCTGGACGGTGTGGTGCTCTTTGCCGCCAACGAGCCCGACGTGCGCACCACCCTCTGGCGGGCCGTCCCCACCGAGGAGGTCGCCACGCGCATCCACACGGTTTCGCCGTCCGGCATGCGGCGC
>DATFGN010000184.1:0-2596 GCA_035249405.1 Gemmatimonadales bacterium | reverse complement strand
ACGAGACGTTCATCTTCCCTCCCGGTGACCTGCCTTCTCGACGCGCCCGCCCGGACCGAGACGGACCGCGCGATCCGCGTCCGCGGTCACCGGCGGTGCGGACGTCGCGACCATGGCAAACCCGGCCCGGTCGCGCACCCTATTTACGCAGCCCGAAGCGCCAGGTTTCAGGTCGCGAGTCGCGAAGCCTTGGAATGACTACAAATTGGGCGAATATCCGCTTCTGGAACCACCGGACGTTCTTCGGTGATTCCGGGCCCGCCGCCGCGTACTTGGGGTTGCGCCGTCCCCCATCGCGGGGACGCACCCGGTATCGGTCCCACTGGAGGTCGCTCATGTCCCCCCGCCATCGAGACGGCGCCCGCGCGGCGCGGCACAGAATCGGCAGGCTCGCAGCGCTCGTGCTCGGGATCGCGCTGGTTGCGAGCGGCCCGGCGTCCGCCAAGGTGGTGCTCTCGCCCTGGAGCGGCAACATCGCGTTCGTCTCCTCGAAGTCCGTCGCCGGCGGCATGGAGGATCTCCAGACCACCGGCCCTTCGGGGCCGGCGCCCTGGAGCGGCATGCCGATCAGCAGTGTGGACAACGACACGACCGGCGCCAGCGCCTTCGCGTTCTTCACCCTGGCCACGTCGTTCAACGATTCCGTGTTCGCGGCCTCCTCGGGGGGCACCGGCTCCACCGATGGTGCGGGCGCCTACAATCGCGGCGGCACGCTCGTCTACGTGCTGTTCGTGATCGAGCGCACCCAGAGCTACATCAACTATCCCATCTTCACCCCGGGCAACTTTGGCACCGCCCATACGCTCGCGTTTCTGGCGAACATGGAGAGCAAGCACCTCGCGGTCGTGCCGCTGGTTCCCGGCGAGACGCATACCGCTCGTCTCGCGCCCGGCGTCTACTGCTACTACTTCGAGAACTACTATCGCGACGAGAGCTTCAACGGGAACTCGAACAGCGTCAGCTCCCAGGTCTCGTTCCAGGACGTGCCCGATCCGCTGATCGACCAGCACCCGCAGAGCCAGACCGTGGCGCCCGGCGCCACGGCGTCGTTCTCCGTCGGCGCGAGCGGGATCGCACACGCGAGCGCGGCCGCGACGAGCCCGAGTGCACCTTCGGCGCTGACCTACCAGTGGCGCCGCAACTACCAGAACCTGGTGAACGGCGGACGGATCAGCGGCGCGACGACCAGCCAGCTGCAGATCACCAACGTCGCCGTGGCCCCCGACACGGGCACCTACGACTGCGTCGTCACGCAGAACGGCGTGATCCACGAGCCGAGCAGCCTCGCCCGCCTCACGGTGACCGGAACGACGGACGTCGGGGATCCACCGGCGGGCCTGGGCGTGTCGCTGGCGGTGCCGGCGCCGAGCCCGTTCGCCTCGCGCACGCGACTTCGGTTCGCCCTCCCCGCCGAAGCCGAGGTGACGCTCGACGTACTCGACGTCGGCGGCCGCCGCGTCCGCACGCTGGTGCGCGGCGAGAGACGAGCGGCCGGCACCCACGCGATCGAGTGGGACGGCCGCGGCGACGGCGGCGACCGCACGCCCTCGGGCGTCTACTTCGTGCGCCTCTTCGCCGGCCACGAACAACGCGTCCAGCGCGTCGTCCGTATCGTGCCGTAGGAGTCGAATCCGGCCGAAATCACGGCTCAACGCCCCGTTCGCTTTGCCTCCAAACCTTCGTTCCCCAGATTGAGGCCCGGAGTCTTCAGCCGGGCAGACATCCTTGGCACGAGCAGGAGGTGGAAATTGGGTGTGCGCGCGGCATTCCGGCTGTTCGTCCTGGGGATGGCTCTGATGGTTCCGGGGGCTGCCTTGGCGGCATGGCCGAACCTTTCCACCGTGAATCTGCCGGTCGCCTCGGGTCCGGGATTGCAGGTCTACCCCAGCGTCCTCGCGGACGGTGCCGGTGGCGCCTTCGTCGCCTGGCACGACAACCGCGGCCCCAACTACGACCTCTACGTGCAGCGCTTGAGCTTCACGGGCGCCGCACTCTGGACCCCGAATGGTTTGGCGGTCTGCACCGCGACCGGGGATCAGGCCAACGCCCAACTCGCGCCGGACGGCGCGGGCGGGGTCATCGTGACTTGGCACGACTTCCGCGGTGGCACCTGGGACATCTACGCCCAGCGGCTCGACGGAAATGGCGTTCCCCAGTGGACGCCGAATGGCGTGGCCGTGTGCACGGCCCTCAACAACCAGACCAGCCCCCAGGTCGTGACGGACGGAGCGGGCGGCGGGATCCTCGTCTGGACGGACCTGCGCGCCGTCACCAATACCGACATCTATGCCCAACGCGTCAACGCCGCGGGCGTCACGCAATGGGGGACGAACGGCGTACCGGTGTGCACGTTCGGAGGCGAACAGACCGCGCATCAGATGGTGTCGGACGGCGCGGGAGGCGCCATCCTCGCCTGGCAGGACTCGAGGTCCGGCGTCTACGACATCTACGCGCAGCGGCTGAACGGCGCGGGCGCGGGGCTATGGACGGCGCAGGGCAAGCCGGTCGTCACGGCGACCGCCAACCAGGGGAATCCCGCCGTGGCGGCCGATGGCTTCGGCGGAGCCGTCATCGCCTGGTGGGACGAACGCGCCGG
>DATFGN010000183.1:0-2716 GCA_035249405.1 Gemmatimonadales bacterium | reverse complement strand
CTAGCGCCACACATCGGGGTGCAGCAGCGACATCTGCTGCCGGAACACGTCGACCTCGAGCTCACCCTCCAGGTCGAGGGCCGCCGCCAACCGCTCCGTGAGCGCGTGCTCGTCGCCCTCCGCGGCGGCGGCGCCGTGATGGGTCCACTCGGTGATGACCACGTAGGCCCGTTCCTCATGCGGATGCGTCGGCTCGGGGTGCTGCTGTGCCGCGCGGCGACCGAGCCGGCTCTTCACGAACCCTTCGATCTTCAACAGGCGCTCGGTCTCGGCTTCCTCGTACCAGGCGATCACAGCCTTGTCCGACGCGGCGCCGAAACGGATCGTGCTCACCACCGGGGAGACGATGGCGCCCTCCATGACCGGCCGTGCCGGTTCGCCCTTGGTGTGGTCGATGATCCCGATGCTGGCGATCACGTCGTAGATGGTCTGCCGGCTGCCGGGCGCTCCGCGCAGGTCTTTTGCCTGGTTCTGCTCCTGCTGGCTGCCCCAGTGCCCGTGTGCGGTGTACTCGTCGTCCTGGTGGATCTGGTCGTAGCTGCGGCGGGTGAACAGTTCGATGCCAGGGATCTCGTAGATGTTGCTGGCCTGCGCCCGACCGTGCAGGGATCGGTAGTGGTGAACCCCCCAGAATCCGACGTCATCGATCAGCTCGGCGGCGTGTTTGCCCATGTACCAGGACGAGAACTCCGCCACCTCGGACGGATCTCCGCGCCAGTACACCTGGTAGATCTGCGGTAACACTGGGTCTCCTTCTCCCAAGGCGCCGGGTTCGGCGGCCTCCTGCGACTGGCTACGGTTGACGGCAACTGACGGTTTGGCCGGGGCCCTCGAGCGGGCGGCTGGCGCTGATCGCGGCGCGGCTCATCCGGGAGCGCGGTCGAGCGCCGCGGGGAGCCCGACGGCGAGTCCGCCCTTGTATGCGTAACTGCCCCCGTCCACGAGGATCTCGTGACCGTGCATCCATGAGGCGCGATCCGAGCACAGCCAGACGATTGCCTCCGCCACTTCGCGAGGTGCGGCTACCCGACCCCGATCGAGGTTGGTGGTGTTCTCGTCCCCGCCCGGGCCTCCGCCCCGGGGCGCGGCCCACATACCGGTCCTGGTCGCACCCGGGAGCACGGCGTTGATCCGGATGTTCTCCAGCGGGAACTGGCCGGCCACCGAACGTGTCAGCCCGACGACCCCGAACTTGCTGGCGATATACGGCGCCAGGTGCGGGTGAGGATCGGCTACCGCGCCCGAGGAGACATTCACGATGGCACCTCCCCCGGCCGAGCGCATGGCCGCGATCTGCGCCCGCATCCCGTAGAAGACGCCGCTGAGGTTCACCGTGAGCACCTGGTCCCACTCCTCGTCGGAGACCTCGAGGATCGAACCCCACGGCCCTCGCATCCCGGCGTTGTTGACCGCCGCGTCCACTCGCCCGAACCGATCGAGGACAACCGTCACGAGGTGATGCGCGTGGGCCGGGTCGCCCACATCGCCGGTCACCGCGATCGCCTGGTGACCGGACCGCCTCAGGGTGGCGGCGGTGTCCTCGGCGGCGTCGGCGTCGATGTCGCTGACGGCCACCCCGAGAGCGCCTTCCTCGGCGAACAGCTCGGCCGCCGCGCGCCCGATCCCTGATCCCGCGCCGGTCACGAGGGCGACCTTCCCCGCCGCTAAGCCGATCTGGGGCATGTTCGACTCCCTGTCCGGGTTGGACCGCTCACCGCGCGGGAGTGTGTCGCCGTCCCGCGTATCCGTGGCGCGAAGTTCAGAATGTCAGCGTATGTTGCGAATCATATGCATTGATTGCTACGGTGTCAACCGCGTCACAACGGCGGGAGGTGATCACCAGCGCGAGCGGAGGTAGCGGGGGCTCACTGAACGGATAACGAGATGGCTCGCTCAGGACACGCCATTTCGGCGTGTTCGGCCTCGTCGATCCATTCCGGCGCAAGGACCGCGTCGCGCGCCAACACCACCGCGCACCCATCATCATCAGCGTCGAACAGATCGGGGTGTTCCGTGTAGCAACGACCGTGACCCGTACACGCCCCTGAGTCGACCTTCAATTTCATTTTCAGTGATCCACTTCTGCTACTCGATGTGCTCGAACAACGCACTTTGACCAGGACGATCACGCCATCCAGGTTCGGCGATGCCCTAGGCATCGGGACATCGCCGCTGGCGCTAAGATAAAGCGGCCGAATGTCGTAAAAGTGCCGGAAGAGACTTCCCTGCATGGCCGTGCTCATCGGAACTGAATTTAGGGAGTTGCTTGTGGCCAGACCGTCCATCGCACCAGTGGAGGCTCCGCGCCGGCTGACGCCTCCAGCCGGGGCGACGTGGGGGCAGAGTCGATGACGGGCGGTTCGGAGGTGTCCCCGGCGGATCTGAACGGCCGGATGGCGTGGCTCGATGCTCCTCGGACCGACAAGCTCTCCGAGCGGGTGGCCCGGGACATCCTCGGCGATATCGTCGCGCGCCGACTCGAACCCGGCACCACGCTCGCGGCTGAGGCGAGCATGCTCGAGCGTTACGGCGTGGGCCGCAGTTCGTTGCGCGAAGCTCTGCGCATCCTGGAGACCCATGGGCTGATCAAAATCAAGCCCGGACCGGGAGGCGGCCCCGTCGTCGCGGCGGTCAACAGCAAGGATTTCGGGCGCATGGCGAGCCTTTACTTCCACGCGATCGGAGCGAATTTCCTCGATCTGCTGCGGGCACGTCT
>DATFGN010000182.1:0-5445 GCA_035249405.1 Gemmatimonadales bacterium | reverse complement strand
CAAGAGGCGGTCGAGCGGTGGATGCAGGCGGCGGACGTGCTCGTGAGCGGCTCATACCAGGACACCGAGGGGATGTCCCGGGTACTGTATGAAGCCATGGCGTGCGGGGCGGTCCCGGTGGCGACCGATATCCGGGGCAACCGGGATGCGCTGACGCCCGAGACCGCCGTGCTCGTTCCCGAGCGCGATCCCGCCGCGATGGCGAAAGCGGTTGGCGGACTGCTCGACGATCCGATCCGCCGGACGGCGATGAGCCGCGCCGGGGTTCAGCACGTGCAGCGGCACTTCGATATCCGGATGCACGCCCGTGGGGTCGAGGCATATTATCGAGAACTGATGGAGGGTCGATCGTGACGAGGAGAACTCCGTTGCTCGCGTTGGGTGTGTTGCTGGCCTGCAGCCCGCCGGGACGCGCCGGCGCGCAAGCAACGCCGACCAGCGCTTCGCGCGACACGGTGCCGGCCGGGTTCGGATCGTTGCGCCGCGACGACATCGTGCTGCGTTTCGCGACCGACCAGCTGCAGCTGCAGATCCTGCCCCTCGATGAGCGCGTGATTCGCCTGCTCGCCCCCGATACGTATCAGTCGCTGGAGCAGCTGTTGCAAAGCCGCCAAGCAGATATCGCGGCCGCGGCTCGCCGTGCCGGTCTCACGAACCCGACGCTCGTCATGGTCACGTTCTACGGTCTCGCCCCCGGCGCGCGGTTCACGCCGGACGAGGTTCAGCTGCAGAGCCGCGGCCGGTTGTACCGGCCGGTGGAATTTGTCCCCCTCACATCGACATGGAACACGCTGCAGCTCGACCAGCGACAGCAGGCCGTGGCGATCTACTTGTATGACGATGCGGTGAGCTGGCTCGAGGACCTCAGTGCGAGCTATCAGAGCTCGCCGGCGGGGTCCTGGAGTCATTCGTTGCAGGTGCTGGACCAGGAGCGGGCGCGAGTGCTGGCACGGGCGCAGACCCGGCCGCCTGCGCCGAATCAGTAACGAGAAGCACGCGCCCGTTCAGGTCGTTGGTCCACCGGACGCGATCGTCCACGCAGAACACTCCCAAACCCAAGGCCGGCGCCTGCGTCAGCGCGCGGTCACAGCCGAGCACAAAGAAAGCCCGCGCCCACGCGCCGGCCGTGATCGCCTTCCGTCCCACGGTCGTCACGGACCGCGCGACAGCAGCGTCTTGCCCCGTGCGTGGATCCTTCACCGGATCGACGTCGGTGATGGACGCCGTGGCAACCGCCCAGGTGCCCGGCGCCAGCTCGAGGCGCGCCAGCGGGCGTAACGAGTTATCGGGATCCGCGATCCCCACTCGCCGGCCGGCGCCGATCGGGGACCCGGCCATCACGACCAACACCCCACCGATTCCCAGTATCGCGCTGTCAGCGCTGCCCGCGAGCGCGGGCAACGCCTGGTCGAGCGCGTAGCCGGGAGCGAGCCCCGTCAAATCAAGCCTCAGGCCGGGCCGCAGCCGCACCGTTCCGCGGGCCGTATCGATCACGACGCCGCGGTAGTCCTTCCCCGTCGGATCGAAAGCTCCGGAGGAAGCGGCTGCGATCGCGAGCGCTTCCCGCAAGACGGCGATCAGGGGACCGGAGACCGGAACGGGACGTCCGACAGCGCGGTTGATGCTGCTGACTTCGGATTGCGCCCGGTCGCCAGTGAGCAGCGAATCGACTCGACGCATGGAATCGAATGCCGCCTCAGCCGCGCCGACGAGTCGAGTGGAGTCTGGGCCCCACGCGCCGACCGAAAAGACGGCATCCATCACGGCCCCAGCTCGCGCCACGTAGGGAACGCCTGGGGACCGGCACGCCGCCGCCGCCACGAGCAGGGCAAGCATCCCGATGAGGCGCATCAAGCCAATATGCAGGCGTGACCAAGCGGCGGTTCGCGCCCACTGTTGAGAATGATTATCATTTACCGGACAAAGTCTCTCGGCCCTTACTCCCCGGCAAGCGCACACTCTTACCTTACCTCGACGTGGCACTCCACACTGCCCTCGGTTTGGCCCTCGCGGTCGTCGGCGCCGGCATCGCCCTGTGGGCCCTGCGGCGCACGCGGCAGCGGTTCCGCAGCGTCGAGCGCGAGCGCCAGCGCACCGCCGACGAGCTGAACCGGCGTCTCTCCGAACTGTTCTGGCTGCAGGAGCTGTCCTACGTTCTGTCGGAATCGATCAAGCTGGAGCGCATCGTGGAGCAGGTCGTCCGCTACGCGATGCGCTTCATCGACGCGCGCGGGGCGCTGGTGGCGTTGGCGGGGGAGAATCCCGGCGATCCGCTCACCATTGCGGCCGCGGAAGGTTCGCTCGCCGACCTGAAGGGCACCACCGTTCCGGCCGACGATCCGGGAATGGTCGCGCGCTCGGCGCGCAGCGAGCGACTGGAGCTCATCCGCAACAGTGAGACCGGTACCCAGATGGCGGGCGGCGTCGCGGCTGAATCGGCGGCGGCGGTGCCGCTGCGCGCCCACGGCGTCGTGGTCGGCACGCTGGTCGTGGCCGAGCCGCGCGGCGGCGCGTTGGCGCCCGACGACGTGCGCCTGCTGTCGACCGTCGCAACCCACGCCGCCGTGGCCCTCGCCAACGGACGCTTCTTCGACCTGGTCCGGCGCGGCAAGGAACAGTGGGAGACGACGTTCGACGCCCTGTCCGAAGGCATCGCCGTCGTGGATGAAGCCGGATGCGTGCGCCGCGCCAACCGCTCGCTGGCCATGATGCTCGGGGAGCAGGTCCCGGCCGTGATCGGCGTCGACCTGGCCTCGGCATTGTTAGGTCGCGCCGACGCGCTGGATCAGCTGATGGAAGCCGTGCATCGCGACGAGCGGCCGGCCCCGCTGATCGAGCGCGCGCAGGTGCCGGGCCGGACGTTCCGCATCAACGCGACGCGGATGCCCGGTGGCACGCCCCAGCAGGCCGCGGTGGTCATGGTCCAGGACGTCACCGAGCAACAGGCGATGGAGGCCCAGCTGATTCAGAGCGAAAAACTCGCCACCGTCGGCCAGCTCGTTTCCGGCGTCGCGCACGAGCTCAACAACCCGCTTACCTCCATTGCCGGTCTCTCCGAGTTCCTGCTCGAGCAAAAGGAGCTCGGGCCCGGCGATCGCGGCCACCTGAAGGTGATTCACGAGCAAGCCGACCGCGCCGGCCGCATCGTGCGCAACCTGTTGACGTTCGCCCGGAAAGGACCCGCCGAGCGCGTCCGCCTCGATCTGAACGACCTGGTGCAGCGAACCCTGCTGCTGATGGGGTACGACCTCCGGCTTCGCGACGTGGAGACCCAGATCGAGCTGCCGCTCGACTTGCCTGAAGTCATCGGCGACCGTCACGCGCTGCAGCAGGTCGTATTGAACCTGCTGACCAATGCGGCCCAGGCCGTGGGCGAGCTCCCCGACGACAAGAGCCGCGCCATCCGCATCGAAACCTGGAGCGACAGCCGCGTGCACCTGCGCCTGAGCGATTCCGGTCCAGGCGTGCCGGAGGATCACGTGCGGCACCTGTTCACGCCCTTCTACACGACCAAGGAACCCGGCCAGGGCACAGGGCTCGGGTTGTCCATCTCCTACTCGATCGTGGAGTCGCACGGCGGGCACATTACCTACGAGCGGGCGGCCGGTGGTGGTGCGGCGTTCCACATCGACTTGCCGCCGGCGCCGGCCCAGCGGCCGGCGCCGAGCCCGGTCCCGGAACCCGCACCGGTGCTGCCCGCGTCGTTCGCCAAACGGGCCATCCTGCTGGTCGACGACGATCCGGCCGTGCGCCGGCTGGTCCAGGCGCTATTCGGACGCGAGGGTCACGTGGTGGATGTGGCGCGCAGCGCGGAGCACGCCCTGGAGCTGGTGGGAGAACGCGCCTACGACCTTATCCTGGCAGACGGGCAGGTGAGCGCGAAGGGGCGGTTGTTCGTCGAAGAATTGGCGGTGAGCCATCCCGATCTGAAAGGGCGCACCCTGGTAGCGACCGGTGACGTGCTCCCCGCGACGGAGGAGGCGCTGGAGCGGTTGGGACTCCGCTACGTGCGGAAGCCGTTCAACCTGCGCGATCTCCGCGAAGAAGCGGCCCGGCTGTGGGCCGCCACGACACTGTCGTAAGCCTCCGCCGGCCACCCGAAGGTCCCGAGGTTCACCGCCCCCCCGGGGACGAATTTCACGCCTTCGCGCAACAACAGCGCCCGTTGCAGCACGGCGCTGTGGTCTCCCGCGAGCGAAATGCGGCCGGCCGCGTTGATCACGCGCCACCACGGGACATCCGAGTCTTCGGGCAAGGCCGACAGCGCCCATCCGACGGTGCGCGCCGCGCCGGGGCGTCCGGCGAGTCGGGCGACGATCCCGTAGGTGGCGACACGTCCCTTGGGGATGTGGCGGACGATGCGGTAGATCCGGTGGTAGAACGGATTCACACGAGGGTAGTGGCGCGCTGCGGCGCCGCGCTGGAAAAATGTCTCACCGTGTACGGCTCCACACCGGACCGCGACAGGGACGACCGCTAGGATACCCGCAACACGTCGTCCAGCAACCCCCCTCCCCCGGACCCGACTATTGACAAGGCGTCCTCCAGTGCTCTGCGCTCCCGCGGCCACGCGAAGCGACGCGCCGCATCAGCGGGACCGAGCCAGACGAACGCGTCGTGCTCGCGCGACAACAAAGGTTGTACGTCCGCGGTGACGAACGCCGCGAACGCCGGGATGATGATCAACTCGTCACTCTTGTGCTGGTAGAATCCTTCGATGCGGCTGAGGTTGTAGAAACGCTCGGGCGTGAGTCCGGTCTCTTCACGGAGCTCGCGCAAGGACGCTTGCAGCGGCGTCTCACCCGCTTCGATGGTGCCGTGCACCGTCTCCCACGATCCGGGGTTGCGTCCGTGCGGTCCGCGCCGCAGGACGAGCACCTGCAACGTCGCACTAGCGCCGCGCAGCACGAGCGTGTCGACGAACGAGACGCGAATCGCCGTCACGCGCGCGATCGGTGGTCGGGAACTAGCGGGATGGGCGGCGCCGGCCCAGCACCGCCTCGAGACGCGCGGACAACGCCCGCGCGCGAAAGGGTTTTTGCAGGAAATCGTCAGCGCCGAGTTCGAATACGCGGACTTCATTGTCCTCGTCACCCTTGGCCGTGAGGACGATGACCGGGAGATCGGCGGTGGCAGGGCGCGAACGCAGCTGCGACAACACGCCGTAGCCGTCCAGCCCCGGCAGATTCAGGTCCAGCACCACGACATCGGGGCCGACGCGATCGACCTGGTCCAGCGCCTGCACGCCGTCGCGCGCCTCAGCCACCTCGTAGCCCTCCCGCTCCAACAGATCCTTGAGGACTTTGCGCAGGCTGTCCTCATCGTCCACCAGCAGCACGCGACGTGCGGGTCCATGGGGTCCGGAACGGCGTGGCGTCTCGGTGTCATCCAGCAGCTCGAAGCTGCTCCCCACCGTCTCGACATGGGGCACGGAGCCAGCCGCTG
>DATFGN010000181.1:0-11471 GCA_035249405.1 Gemmatimonadales bacterium | reverse complement strand
GAATCGATCGCCGCCTGGCTCACGAGTCACCATGCGGACGAGTCCTACGCGGCAGCGCTGGCCGAGACCGACGTGAAACTCGAGACCCTGACCGAGCTGGCAGCTGCCCTGGCGGGCGAGAGGCTCAGCGCGGCGCTGCGCTGGGTGGCCGCCGGGTGCACCGTGCGCGGGCTGGCGCGGGACATCGAGCGGGCCTCGTCGCGCGTGCATGCCCTCGTGAGCGCCGTGAAAGGCTTCACCTACATGGATCACGCCTCAGCGCCGGAGCCGGTGGACGTCGGGAAGGGGCTCACCGACACCTTAGCAGTGCTGGCGGCCAAAGCGCGAGGCAAGGCGGCGGCGCTGACGGTAGACGTGGCCGCCGACCTCCCGCGCGTGAAGGGGTTCGGCGGCGAGCTCAATCAGGTATGGGCGAACCTAATCGACAATGCGCTCGACGCGGTGAAGGATGGCGGCCGGGTGACCGTGACGGCGGCGCATGATGGAAAATCCGTCGTGGTGCGCGTGGCGGACGACGGGCCCGGGATCCCCTCCGAGGTGAAAGACCGGATCTTCGATCCCTTCTTCACCACCAAGGCGGTGGGGAAGGGGACCGGACTCGGGCTCGACATCGTGCGCCGGTTGGTCGACCGCCACGAGGGGTTGATCGACGTGACCTCGGAGCCCGGCAAGACAGAGTTTCGGGTCACGCTGCCGCTGAAAGGAGCGTGACGTGCCTGCAGCGGGACGCTCGCTGGTTGACCTCGACACGCCCTTCCTGCCCCTGGCGCAGATGCGGCAGATCTCGCGCGTCACCGTGCTCGACGGCCCGGCCATTTCCGCCGAGATGGATCTGGGCAGGAGCCACTGGGTCTACGCACAACACTTTCCCGGCGACCCGGTTTTCCCCGGCTCCCTGATGGTCGAGGCGGCGGGCCAGCTGGTGGCGCTTTGGGCGTGGGCCCAGGGTCAGCGGGGCCGGCCACGGCTGGTCCGGACGAATGCGACCTTCCACAGCCCGGTCACCCCAACGCACGACCAGCTCCTGTTGCGCGGGGAAGTCCGTCGCAAGCAACACCTCAACTTCGCCACCATTGGTATCTGGGCAGCCGACACCCAAGTCGCGACACTCGAGACCGTTCTCGCCGTCGTACCTGCTGTAGCCTAGACCGAACATGAACGGGATCGCCGGTATCACGCTGCTCCTCGCCGTGCTCGGCCAGTCCGGCCAAGCGCCATGGATGTTCGGCCCCTTCGCCAAGCCGGGGCAGGTGAATCCCGTCATCACGCCGAGTGCGACGTCGCGGTTCCGCTCACCGATGACCGACAGCGTCGTGGCGTGGGAGGAGTACGCCACGTTCAATCCGGCAGCGGTCGTGAAGGACGGCAAGATTTTCCTGCTCTACCGCGCCGAAGACGCGAGCGGCGAGCGGCAGATCGGCCGGCACACCTCGCGCCTCGGTCTGGCGGAAAGTCCCGATGGTCTGCACTTCACGCGCCGCTCCACCCCGGTGATGTATCCCGACACCGACGGGCAACGGCAGTACGAGTGGCCGGGCGGCGTGGAAGACCCTCGCCTTGTCGAAACGGATGATGGCACCTTTGTGGTGACCTACACCCAATGGAACCGGGACATCCCCCGGCTCGCCGTCGCGACATCGCGGGATCTCGTGTCCTGGACGAAGCACGGGCCCGCGTTCGCCCGCGCCGGGGGCGGCAAGTACCTGGGGCGTGAGTCCAAGTCGGGAGCCATTCTCAGCCGCATTGAGGGCGATCGGGTCATCGCCACCCGGGTGAATGGGAAGTACTGGATGTACTTCGGTGTCCCCGATCTGCTCATTGCGACCTCAGACAACCTGGTGGATTGGACGCCGCTGGAAGACGCGGACGGCCAGCTGATCAAGGTGCTCTCCCCACGTCCGGGATATTTCGATTCCTGGCTCGTCGAAGCGGGCCCTCCCGCCCTCATCGTCCACCAGGGCATTCTGGTGCTCTACAACGCGGGCAATAGTAGCGGGGCGAACGGCGATCCCGATCTGCCAGCCCGCGTCTATACGGGCGGCCAGGCGCTGTTCGACGCGCACAATCCCATGCGATTGCTGTCGCGCTCCGACGCGCCGTTCATCAAGCCGACGGAGAGCTACGAGCGGACCGGTCAGTATCCGGAGGGCACGACTTTCGTGGAAGGGCTCGTCCCCTTCAAGGGGCGCTGGTACCTGTATTACGGCACCGCCGACTCGCGGGTCGGTGTGGCGGTATGGGATCCGGCCGTGCCGCCATAGCCTCAATCTTGATTGCCGGGCCCATCGGCCACAGCTTATGCGCGACTGGGACCTGTCGGAACGGGAGCTCCTGATGACCATGAGTGTCGAGCAGGTCAAAGGCATCCTGACGGCGTATCAGCAGGTGATCAACGCTTCGTGGCCGGATCTGCATCCCGACATGGCGGCAAACGCGGCGAACTGGCCCTCGGCGAGCGCGGAAACCCTGGAACGAGAGCTCCAGGGCTATCTCGCGAAGTCGAGTAGCGCCAGCGCGGTGCGCGTATTCTGGAAGCTGCTCCCCGGATATGCGTTTGGCGACTGTAACGAGCACTTCGCGCGTGACGCGGGCCTCAAGCGTGCGGACATGATCGGGATCGACGACTTCGATCGCCGGCTTCCGTGGGTTCATCAGGCCGCGAAATACCGGGCCGACGACGAGGCGGTCGTGAAGTCGGGCCACTCGAAGCTGAACATCGTCGAGCGACAGCGCGGCGCGACCGGAGTGATCACCTGGGTCCGCGTGGGCAAGGCGCCGATCCGGACCTCGCAAGGTGTGATTGGCGTGTTGGGCGCGTACGAGCTGGTCGACGCGAAGACCGGTCACCAACTGCTCGCTGCGCAAAACCGGGGGGGCCCCCGGAAGCGGACCTGAGAGAGGAGATGTCGTCCGCACCATCGCTACAGCGCCCCCGGCTGCTGCGCCCGGTGCGCGCAGCGTTTCATGAGTCATGAGCCTCGACACTCCTCGCCTCACGCTGCTCCCGTCCGCACCGGAGCTTCTGGTCACGCTGATCGACGATCCGGATCACTTTGAGGACCAGGCCGGCTTGCGGGCGGCGGATGGGTTGCGTGGGTTCTTCGTCTCGGATGAAGTGTCGCCGCAGTGGCTCGCCGAACTCCGCAACGGTCGAGGACCGGATCCCTGGCGGTACGGGTTCTTCGTGATCCACCGGGAGAGCGAGGCAGTGATCGGCAGTGGCGGTTTCACCGGACCGCCGGACACGAGCGGCACCGTGGAAATTGCCTACGGCATCGTGCCGGGTTTCGAAGGGAAGGGGTATGCCACAGAGGTTGCCGCCGCCCTGGTCGAGTTTGCGTCGGCCAACGCAGGAGTCCGCCGCATCCGCGCTCATACGCTGCCTGCAACCAATGCTTCGACGCGCGTCCTGGAAAAATGCGGCTTTCGGCACACCGGGACGATCCAGGACCCAGTCGATGGACTCATATGGCGGTGGGAGCGGGACCCCGCCTGATGGACATTCTCGAAGCCATCGGCCAGACCTCGATCGTGCAACTGCGCAAGGTTGTTCCGCCACAATGCGCGAACATCTTCGCGAAGCTCGAGTGGGAGAACCCCACCGGCAGCCTCAAGGACCGGATGGCGCACGCGGTGATCGCCCGGGCGGAGGCCGATGGTCGATTGAAACCCGGAGATACAGTGGTGGAGTACACCGGGGGCAACACGGGAACCTCTCTGGCACTGGTCTGTGCCGCCAAGGGCTACCGCATTCGCATCGTCTGCTCCGATGCCTTCAGTCAGGAGAAACTCGATCATATGGCGGCGCTGGGGGCCGAGCTGACGCTCGTGCCGAGTGAGGGCGGCCGCACGACCAAGCAGCTCATTGTGAACATGATCGAGGCCGCACGAGCGCTGAGCCGGGAGCCCCATACCTACTGGATTGATCAGCTCAACAACCAGGACAGCATCGCGGGCTACTACTCGTTGGGAGAGGAGATCTGGAGCCAGCTCGAAGGAAAGGTCGACGCTTTCGTGCATTGCGTGGGCACCGCCGCTTCATCGCGCGGGGTGGGCACTGTCCTGAAGCGACACAAGCCGCATGTCCGGATCGTGGTCGTCGAGCCCGCCGAATCGTCGGTGTTGCTCGGCCGACCCGCGGGTCCGCACAAGATTGAAGGCGTAGGAATCGGCTACACGCCGCCCCTCTTCGATGCGACACTCGTGGAGGAGATCCTACCAGTGAGCACCGAAGCGGCGAAGGAGATGGCGCGCCGCATCGCGCGCGACGAAGCGCTGTTCGCGGGGACGTCGTCCGGTGCCAATGTCGTCGCCGCGATTCAGGTGGGGCAGCGGCTCGGGCCCAATGCCAACGTGGTCACGCTGATGGCCGACTCAGGCTTGAAATACCTGAGCACCGATGTGTTCCGGAGCCGGGAGGGCACCTGACATGATCGTGGCACCAGACTTCTCCTCGCCTCGGCTGCTCCTGGTGCTGGGGTTAGTCACGGCGGCAGCGCCGCTGGCTGCGCAGTCGGGCCTGCCGCGCAACACGCCCGAGCGACAGGGAATCTCCTCAGCGGCGATTCTCGCCTTCGTCGAGAAGGCGGACAGCGAGATCGATGCCATGCACAGCTTCATGCTGGTGCGGCATGGATCCGTAGTCGCTGAGTGCTGGTGGAGTCCGTACGACTCGCAAACACCCCACATGCTGTACTCGCTGAGCAAGAGCTTCACGTCGACCGCCGTCGGGTTGGCGATCGCGGAAGGCAAGCTCAGTCTCGATGACGAGGTGTTGAAGTTCTTTCCCGAAGACGCGCCGGCTCACCCCTCGGCTAACCTCCAGGCCATGCGGGTGCGCGACTTGCTGCGCATGAACACGGGTCAGGACGCCGAGGCCAAGCTGTGGCCCTGGTATGACCAGCCGACCGGTGGGGCAGAAGACACGGCCTGGACCAGGACGTTTCTCGCGCAACCCGTTCCATTCAAGCCAGGGACGCGGTTTCTCTACAACTCGCCTGGCACGTTCATGTTGTCAGCCATCGTGCAGAAAGTGACCGGCATGACCGTGCTCGACTACCTCCGGCCGAGATTGTTCGCGCCGCTGGGCATCGCGCACCCGGTCTGGCCGCAAAACCCCCAAGGAATCACGGTCGGTGGGGTGGGATTACTCATCCGTACGGAGGACATCGCGCGGTTTGGGCAGCTGTACCTCCAACACGGCATGTGGAACGGCCAGCAACTAGTTCCCGCCGCCTGGGTTGCAGAGGCGACGGCAATGCAAACCGCAAACGGCTCTTCGCCAAGCAGCGATTGGGATCAGGGGTATGGCTATCAGTTTTGGCGCTCGCGGCACAACTCGTATCGGGGAGACGGGGCATTCGGTCAATACTGTCTCGTGCTCCCCGAGGTCGACGCCGTCGTCGTGATCACGAGTGGCGTGCGGGATATGCAGGCGGTGATGAACCTGGTCTGGGACGAGCTTTTACCGGCGATGCAAACGCAAGCTCTTCCGGAGGACGCCCCCGCTCAGCGCCGGCTGGCGGCGAAACTCGCGGGGTTGACGCTGCGGCCAGCGCACGGGGACGCGGTCAGTCCGCTCGCTCGCCGGACATCCCGCCGCTGGTATCAGTTCCCCGAAAACGATCGCGGTCTCGAGGCCGTGGCTTTGGACCTGTCCTCACGGTCACCGGCGCTGCTGGTGCGCACCCGGGAAGGGGAGACACGCACGCCGTTCCGGTTCGGCGCCTGGGAGAAGAGTCGCGACGCGTTCACCGCCCGACTCGACCACATGCTGACTGTTCCGGCCCATCCCCTGATCGCTGCCAGCGGAGCCTGGACCGCTGACAGCGTGTTCACCGTCAAGCTGGCCTTGTACGAAACGCCGTATGCCGCAACCCTGCGATTCCAGTTTGACGGAAACCGGGTGCTGCTGGATACCGAGTACAACGTCTCGTTCGGCCCGACCCAACAACCGCAGCTGATCGGCCAAGCCACCCGTTGACTTGTCCGCAGCGCCCGCGGGCCGCAGCTTAGTGTCATGAAGCCTGGTGGCCTCCTTCTGTTTGCCGTCATCGCGTGTGCCGGCCTCGCACCGGCACCGCGTATCGTGTGGCAGGACGAGTTCGACGGCCCGGCCGGCGCCACCTTCGACCGTGCGAAATGGACCGCCGATACGGGCGGCAGCGGCTTCGGCAATCAGGAACGTCAGTTCTACACGACGCGTCCCGAGAACGTGGCGCTGGATGGCAACGGCCACCTCGTGATTACCGCGCGCGTCGACAGCGGGTACACGTGCTGGTATGGCGCCTGCCGCTATTCCTCGGCCCGGCTCAAGACGCAGGGAGTGTTTGCGCACGCCTACGGTCGCTTCGAGGCGCGGCTTCGCGTCCCGCACGGTCAGGGCCTCTGGCCCGCCTGGTGGATGCTCGGCACCAACATCGCCGGCGTGGGTTGGCCGCAGAGCGGCGAGATCGACGTGATGGAGAACATCGGCCGCGAGCCGAACATCGTACACGGTACGGTGCACGGGCCCGGCTATTCCGGAGCCGCAGGCATTGGACGGGCGGATACGCTGGCTCAGGGCGCTTACGCGGACGACTTTCACGTGTTTGCGATCTCCTGGCAGCCGCAGGAGATCCGGTGGTACGTTGACGGGCGGCAGTACTATCGTCTCACGCCGGCGGACCTCCCCGCCGGAAGCCACTGGGTGTTCGATCATCCCTTCTTCCTCTTGCTCAACGTCGCCGTAGGGGGCAGTTGGCCCGGGGATCCCGATGCGGCGACGACGTTCCCGCAGCACATGGTGGTGGACTATGTCCGCGTCTACAGCGAGCCCTAGGGGCAACGAACCATGGAACGACGCACGTTTATCCAGACAGTAGGAGCGGCCGCGGCCGGGAGCGTGTTTGCACCGGCGCAACTGCGATCAAGCAAACACCTGGAGCGCATCGGGCTCGAGCTGTTCGCGGTGCGCAACGCGATGTCCCGGGACCCGGATCGCACGCTCGCCGCCATCCGCGCCATCGGCTACACCGACGTGGAGCTGCTCTGGTCGTTCGGCAACTTTGGCCGCTCACCCGCACAGGTCGCGGCCGTCCTCCAACGCGAAGGGCTGCGCGCGCCGTCCTGCCATATGTCGGCTGACGTCATTTTTGTCGGCTGGGAGCGGAGTCTGGATACCGCGAAGCTCCTGGGGCACCAGTACCTGATCGTCCCGAGCTTCGACGTGGAGACCTCACGGTCGTTGGACGACTGGCGCGAGTGGGCCGATCACTTCAACACCGCGGGTGCGGTTGCGCGTCGCGCCGGGATCTGGCTCGCGTTCCACAACGAGGCGGATCACATGAAGCCGATCGATGGCCAGGTGCCGTACGAGGTCTTCGTCGAGCGGCTCGATCCCTCCGTGGTGCGGCTGCAGCTGGATGTGGGCAACATGCTGATGGGCGGCGCCGACCCGATGCGCTATTACGAGAAATACCGCGACCGTTATTGGAGCTTTCACCTCAAGGACGTCCTTCCCGACCGCTCCAGCGACACGGAGCTGGGGCGCGGCACCTTCGACTTCAAGCGCTTTCTGGCCGGTGTAGCGGCGATCGAAGCGAAACCGTGCTACGTGGAGCAGGAGGGCGCGACCGACGAAGTGGCGGCGGCGCGCAAGAACTGGCAATACCTCAACGCGTTGGACTTCTGAGCACTCACTGAGGCGCGAGCCATGAACCGTCTACCCAGAATCCTCTTGATGGCGTGTCTGATCGTCTCACCCGTGTCGGGGCAAGACCCGCCGCACACAGCGGTCAGCGGCCGATGGGATATCACCGTCAAGGCTCCCGATGGCGGCTCGTTTCCTTCGTGGCTGGACGTCCGGCTATCCGGCAATCGCACCTATGTGGGTCACTTCGTGGGACGAGTCGGCAGCGTCCGGCCGATCTCCAGCGTTGCTGTTTCGGGTGACACCATGCGGTTCTCCGTGCCGCTGCAGTGGGAGCAGGGAAACGCCGATCTCCAGTTCGAGGCGGTCGGTGCCGACAGCATGCTGACCGGTTGGATGACCGATGGGACCGGGAACCGGTTCTCCTGGACGGCGGTCAGGGCCCCCTTCCTCATTCGGGCGACGGACCCGCAATGGGGGCGCCCGGTAAGATTGTTCAACGGCGTGGACCTCACCGGGTGGCAGCCATTAGGGGAGGGAAGCCAATGGACTGCTGTGGGCGGAATCCTGACCAATGGAAAGGCCGGGGCGAACCTCTCGACCCGTGAGCAGTACACGGATTTCAAGCTGCATGTCGAATTCCGTAATCCCGCCGGTGGAAACAGCGGCATTTACCTGCGGGGACGGTACGAAGTGCAGATCGAAGACTCCTATGGGCACGAGATGTCCCCGCACCAGCTGGGTGGTGTGTACGGATTCATCACGCCCAACGAGAACGCGGCCAAGCGGGCGGGGGAGTGGCAGTCGATGGACATCACGCTCGTGGGGCGACTCGTCACCGTCGTGCTCAACGGGCGACAGATCATTTGCGCCCAACCCATCCCGGGGATTACCGGGGGGGCCCTCGACAGCAATGAAGGCACACCGGGTCCTATTTTCCTGCAGGGCGATCACGGTCCAGTAGAGTATCGCAACCTGGTGATCACGCCGGCGCGCCAGTGACTGTCACCGCCAGGGAGGCCCGGGCGACGGCCAAGCGGGCGGCCAGAGCGGTGCGGTCTTACTTCGCCTCGCTCCCTCCCGGCGCGCGCAAAGCGCTCAAGCAGGTTCGTGCAGCGATCCGCGCGGCGGCTCCCCGCGCCGGTGACGGATTCGGATATGGCATTCCCGCGTTCACGCACGAGGGACGGCCGTTCGTTTGGTACGCCGCCTGGAAGCACCATACCAGCTTGTACCCGTTGAGTGCCGGTTTCCGGCGCGCCAATGCCGCCGAGCTCGAGCGATACAAGGTCTCGAAGGGAACCATCCAGTTTCCCCTCACCAAGCCCCCGCCGGTGGGGCTCGTGCGACGCTTCGTGAAGGCGCGCCTTGCCGAGCTACGGGAAAAGGGGAGCAAGTGAAAGACTTTCTGAGAAAATGCCGAGGCATTCTGGGAATGGGTGTGACGTGGGGTGTCGTTTGGGGAGCGGTGTTCGCCGCTTTGAGCCTGATCGTCGGCCTTGTAGATCCCGATGTCATCGATCCCGGCGAGGGTCCAATCCCGGTCGCCGGCATCGGCGCCATCTTCGGCTTCGTATCCGGATCGGCGTTTGGGCTGCTGCTCTCGCTCGCGGAAGGCCGGAAGGCGATTGCGGAGCTGTCAACCGGTCGAGCCGCCGTGTTCGGTGCGCTCGGCACCGCTTTGTTTCCGTTGTTGACCCCGGTCGACAACTCCATGCTGATCATTCTCTGTCCGATCGGCGCCGGACTGGCAGCGGCAACGGTGGCGCTGGCCAAACGGGCCGAGCTCGCCGCCGCGGCTGAGCAACCGAAGCTCACCCCTCCCTAAGCATCCGTCGGATGTATCGCGTTCGTCAGGAAGACCTCCTCTTCCGCGGCAGCTCGCACCACCTCCGCTAGTCTCCGCAACGATGCAGTTCATCCGCGCTTTGCGAGACCGTATTCGCAACGGGGAAATCACCTGCAGCATCCGGCTCTGGCAGCGACTGCACGTTCGCGTCGGGGGACGCTATCCGCTGCCTCCGGGGGAGATCCTGGTCACCTCCGTGCTCGAGATGTCGCTCGCCGATGTGACGCCTGCGCTCGCCCGCCGCTCGGGTTTCAACGGGGTCGTCGATCTGATCAAGGTCGCCAAACACGGCCCCGGGCGTCGCGTCTTTCTGATCGAGTTTCGCTACGAGAAGCTGTCCCAGCGGAAGCGGAACCCGCGCGGGTCCTTCCACCGCTGATCCGCGCAGTTACGTTTTCAGGTGATGCGACTGACAGACGAGGAATTGCGTGATGTGCTCGCCCGTGCCGAGGAGCTCGAGCGCACCACACGGCACGGGGAGGCGTGGAACGCCGAGATCGCGGCGGTCATCGAAGCGGCCGAGGAGGTCGGGCTGTCCCGCCAGGCTGTCGAGCGAGCCCTGGCCGAGCGCCTCAATCTCCCCGCGGCGCAGCCCGCTGCCGGCTCGCTGACCTGGGCCCGATCGGCAGATGGCAAGTTCTACGTCGGCGAGGTCATGGCCGCTGCCGAGACCGGCATCCGGGTGCGCTTCCTCGGTGGCGGCGAGCAGCTGCTTCCCCCGGACGCGCTGCGGCCCTGCACGTTCATCCCGGGTGAGCGCGTCGTTTGTCAGTGGCCCATGTGGGGCCAGTGGTCCTGTACGGTGATCTCCTACGATGCCGCCAAGCAGCGCGTCCGGTTGAGTGACGGCTGGGGATCGACGCGGACCTTTCCGGTTTCCGAGATCTGGCTGCCCCCCGCGAAATCCCACCCGCTCTCGGTGCGCCGGCGTATGGCCGTGATGCTGCTCGGTGCCGGTGTCCTGACCGGCGCGGTGATCGGCTCGATCATCACCCTGTTGCTGATGGACTGAGGGGAAGGCGACCCGCTGGCGTCCCGTTCGGACGCCAGTTAGCGTGAGACACGGCCGAAAGGGCGGCCGACGGTCCGCGTAAAGGGTCGAACCCACCCAGCAGTGTCGATCGATGCCAACGACCCTGACTTCCAGCCCGAGCCACGCGGACGCCGGGCATCCATGGAAGGAAGGGTGTCATGTCCTCCGAACTTCCCGATCGCGCGTCCCTCGAATTCCTGAAGAAGCTTGCCAAAGACCGGCTGCGCGAGCTGCGCCGGACCAATCCGGACGCCCGGCTCACCGCGGCCCACCTCGCACTGGCGCGAGAGTACGGTTTCCCGAGCTGGCGAGCCCTGAGCGCCGAGGTGGCTCGGCGCAGTACGCCGTTGTTCATCTCGTTTTTCAGCGCCTGTCGCACGGGTGACCTGGCCGCGCTGAAGGACCTGCTGGACCAACATCCCAGTCTCGTAGGAGAGCGCACCCCGGAGGGTTCGACCGCACTCCACCTGGCGGTGGGCCACCCCGAGGCGGTGCGATTGCTGCTCGATCGGGGCGCGGATCCCAACACGCGAGACGTCGGCGACAACGCGCTCCCCCTGCACGGCGCCGCCGGCGCCGGCCCCATCGAGTCAGTCCGGGCGCTGCTCGATGCCGGGTCGGACGTGCACGGCTTCGGAGACCTGCACCGGATGGATGTGATCGGTTGGGCGACGGTGTTCGCGGCGGCGCGCCGGGACGTCGTGGCCCTCCTCGTGGAGCGCGGCGCGCGCCATCACGTGTTCTCCGCGATCGCCATGGGCGATCGCGAGCTGCTGCGGCGGGTCGTGGCGGCGGACCCCGAGGCGATCAAGCGCCGCTTGTCCCGCTTCGAGCAGGAGCAGACGGCGCTGCACTATGTCGTCGCCCCGGCGGACGGGCTCGTCGGGGGGATGTTCCGCACCGGCGAGCATTACCAGACGCTCGACGTGTTGATCGAGCTGGGCGCGGATCTGGAGGCC
>DATFGN010000180.1:0-5403 GCA_035249405.1 Gemmatimonadales bacterium | reverse complement strand
CCACCCAGAGGGCGCTGTCCGGTGCCCGCGCGAGCGCGAGCACCTGCACCCCCCAACCAGTCGAATCCGGCAGCGGGGGCGTTTGTGCCCGGATATCCGTTGCCAGCACCAGGCTGAACGCCGAAAGCTGAAAGCCGATGGCGCCTCTCATCGTCTGGCGGGCATCATGCGAATCTCCGTGACGATCAAGCGCTCCTCCCGCGTCACGGCGAACAACACCGCCTCCGCCACGTCCTCGGGCCGCATCATGTGCTTGCGTTTGCGAAAGCCGGGTCGGTTGTCCGGATCGATCGCGTTCCACATGTCCGTGTCCACCGCTCCGGGGGAAACGAGCGTCGTGCGCACGCCGGTTTCCGCGAGCTCGGCCGTCATGACCTCGTGCATGCCGCGCAAGCCGAACTTGCTGGCGGCGTAAGCGGAATTGCCCGGATACGCGATGTGGTCGCTCGAAGAACCGATCGTCACCACGTGGCCGCTGCCGCGCTGCACTAGCTTCGGCAGCAGCGCCCGGACCACCAGGAACGGGCCGGTCAGGTTCACCCCGATGGTCTCATTGAATTCGGCGGGCGTCGTCTCGGCGAGGGGCTTCACGTAGAAGATCCCGGCGCTGCACACGATGATGTCCGGAACACCGACTTCGACTTGGATCCGCTCGACGGCCCGCGCCACGTCGTCCGGCCGCGTGATGTCGCACTGCACGGTCGTCTCGCGCTCGCCCGAGCCGTCGCTGAGCGAACGAGCGAGCCGGACGACGTGTGCGCCCGCCGCGCGCAGCTCGTCGGCCACGGCGAGGCCGATGCCGCGCGAGGCGCCGGTCACGAGGCCCACCTTCCCGGCGAGCGGCCCCGGGGCGCTCACAAGAGCCAGGTACCGCCGTGGGCCAGGCGCAGAAACTCGTCCCGCGTGCGGGCGTCGGAGCGGAACGTGCCGCGCAACGCCGAGGTCACGGTCTTGGAGTTCTGCTTCTCGACTCCCCGCATCATCATGCACAAATGGTAGGCTTCGATCACGACGCCGACGCCGAGCGGCTTCAGCACCTGGCACAGTGCATCGGCGATCTGGTCGGTGAGGCGCTCCTGCACCTGCAGCCGCCGGGCGAACACCTCGACCACGCGCGGGATCTTGGAGAGTCCCACGATCCGTCCGTTGGGCAGGTAGGCGACGTGCGCGCGGCCGAAGAACGGCAGCATATGGTGCTCGCACAACGAGTAGATCTCGATGTCGCGAACGAGAATCATGCTCTCGTGCTTTTCCTCGAACACGGCATCGCCGATCACATCTTCCACCGACATGTGGTAGCCCCGCGTGAGCCACTGCAGGGACGCGGTGACCCGGGCGGGGGTGGCCTTGAGACCGTCGCGCGTGGGGTCTTCGCCCAAGAGCTCGATCATCTCGCGCACCAGGCGCTCGAAGGTCCCGTTCTCGCCGGCCACCGCGGCCTCCCCCGAATGCTCGTGAAACACTTCACGTCCCATCGTCAGCTCCCCTCGTAGTCGACGTAGTTACGCTCCGTCTCCCACAGCCGGATGCGTACCAGCTGGGCCGGGACTACCGCCGGGGCCAGGAGACGCCAGCACACGACCGCGATGTTCTCCGCAGTGGGGTTCTGCTCGCGGAACCAGGGGACGTCGAGATTCAGGTTCTTGTGATCGAGATGGCGCACGACGCACTCTTCCACGATCGACTTCAACCGGTTGATGTCGAGCACGAACCCGGTCGCCGGATCGATGTTCCCCGCTACCGAAACGTCGAGATTGTAGTTGTGCCCATGATAGTTGGGGTTGTTGCACACGCCGAACACGCGCTCGTTCTCGACGTCCGAGAAGGTCGGATTCCACAGCCGGTGGGCGGCGTTGAAATGAACGCGGCGGGTCACGACGCAGCGCGGCATGCTTGTAGCCACTCCCCGGCGACTGGTATCTTCGGCGCACCATGCGCCTGCTAAAGGTACTCGTCGGGCTCGCGCAGGCGGGAGGCTCGGCGCTCTCGGCCCTGTGGACCTTCCCCTCGATTCTGCTATCGGCTTTCCTCGTGGCCTGGGGGGCCGAAGCGGCGCAGTTCCTCATGTCGCAGGGGCTGGCGCTGGCCATCCTCGCCTGGTTACAGACGCTGCCGGAGTTTGCGGTGGAAGCGGTGATCGCGTGGGAAGCCGGCAAGGTTCCGGAGCGGTCGCACCTCGCCATCGCCAACCTCACCGGGGCGATCCGGTTGCTCCTCGGTCTCGGCTGGCCGATGATCTATTTCGTGTTCGCGTTCTTCGGCCGTCACAAGACCCGTGAGCGCCTGCCCGCGATCCACCTCGATCGGGAGCACGCGGTGGAGGTCGTGGGGCTCATCCCCCCACTCCTGTATTTCGTCGTCATTCTGCTGAAGCGCTCCTTCGGCTGGATCGACGCGGTTGTGCTCATCGGGCTGTACGTGGCCTACCTGCTGGTCCTGCTCAGGAACCCACCCCACGAGGCGGAAGCGCTTTCTGAGGCCCCGCGGGTCTCCCAGTGGGCCTACCGGCAGCGCGGCTGGCGACAGAAGGCGGCGATCGGCGGGCTGTTCGCGGTGGGCGGCTACCTGCTGTACGTGACGGCCCATCCATTTCTCGAATCGATGCTGGCATTGGCCGGACTGCTCGGCGTCAGCCAGTTCGTGCTGGTGCAGTGGGTGGCGCCGTTTCTATCGGAGTTCCCCGAGAAGGTGTCCGCGTTCGCCTGGGCCCGGCGGGTGACGCACGCCCCCATGGCGTTGATGAACATGGTTTCCAGCAACATCAACCAGTGGACGGTGCTCGCGGCCATGATCCCGCTGGTCTACGGCTATTCGCACCTGCAACACACCGGGGTCTGGGCCGACTTCCATTTCGACCGCGCGCAGCAGCTCGAAATCCTCCTCACGCTGCTGCAAACGGCGCTCGGCATGATCCTGCTCGCCAACATGAAGTTTGAATGGCTGGACGCCAGCGCGCTGTTCGTGCTGTGGCTGGCTCAGTTCCTCGTCCCACACTGGCGCGAGGAGGTGGCCCTGGCGTATGCGCTGTGGATGGTCGTCCTGGTCGGGATGTTCGTCGTCCGGCGGCGAGAGGTGCTGGCGTGGCGCTACTTCCTCGATACCGTCCGGGCAGGAGGGAAGAAAAAATCGGCCGGCACCGCCTGAGCGATTCCGGCCGATCCTGTACCACGAGAACGGAGAGGGTTATTGAAGCCCGAAAGTAATGTCTGGTCCCTCACCACGGCGTCTGTCTTCCCCCAGAAGGGGCCTGACATCGGTCGCAGTATCTGGGTCCACTATCGAGCTGTTGGCTCAATAACTAAGCTCTCCGTCCCCAGCACTACATTACTACGTCGACGGGAATCGTCAAGACAACTCGTCGCGAGAAAATCGTGAGTTGCAGTCGTCGTGACTCGCGTCACGGAACTCGGGAGCCCGCGCATGAACGCAACACTGTTGGGCGCTGTCGCGATGGTGATCGTGTGGATCGTGCTCGCCTTCGTGCTGCAGTTGCCGAACGGATGGGTGCATGTGCCGTACGTCGTGGCAGTGCTGTTGTTCGCGCGCCGCATCCTCGTCGGCGCGCCCCGGTTTCGCTCCTAGCGTCCAACGCGTAGGTTGAGCGTATGACCACCGTCGTCAGACGCTGGGACCCCGAGTTGGGCCCCTTGCAGTTGTCTACCCTGCGCTCGGCGCTGCAGAGCGAAGGTCTGGTGACCGCGTGGTGGTCAGAGGTTCCCGGCACCAGTGTGGCGCAACACGAGCACCCCTTCCCCGAAGCGCGTTGGGTGCTCGACGGCTTCCTGCGTGTCCACATCGGCGAAGAGGTCGTCGAGCTGGGCCCTGGCGACCGGCTCGACCTGCCCCCCGGCACCAAACACGGCTTCGAGGTCTTGGGCCTTTCGCCGGCGATCTTCGTCACTGGCTCGGCGGATCGGTCGCTGGAGCAGAAGCGCGTCGACGCAGCCCACTAGCCATGGCCACGCGGGCCGTGCTGTTGTTGTTGCTGGCTTGTCCTCCGGCTTTCCGTCTCGCCGCTCAGTGTCCTGATGGCTCGCCGCCTCCCTGTGGATCCGCTCGGAGTTCACCGTCTCCCTCCCCGAACAGCGTCGCGGTGCTCTATTTCGACAACCTCTCCCGAGACACGGCGGACGCCTACCTCGCAGACGGGCTCACGGACGAGATCATCGCGCGCCTGGGACAGATCGAGCGCCTGCAGGTGAAATCCCGCACCGCGGTGGCTCGCTACCGCGACGCGACGCTTGGCCCCAGTGACCTGGGCCGCACGCTGGCCGTGGCATTCCTCGTCAACGGGACGATCCGACGAGGGGTCGGACGTCTGCGGGTCACCGTTGAGTTGGTACGCGCGGCGAATGGCAACCGGCTGTGGGGCCAGCAGTACGATCGCAGCGACACGGATCTCCTGGCGATCGAGGAGGATATCGCACGCGCGGTGGTCACTGCGGTCGCCGGTCGGCTCGCGCCGTCGGAGCGGGCGTCGCTCGCGGCACGTCCCACGCACAGTGCGGCCGCCTACGACCATTACCTTCGGGGCAACTACGCGCTGGCCCAGCGCACCGAAGCCGACTTCGCGAGGGCACTCGCCGAGTATCATGCGGCCCTGCGGATCGATTCCGCGTTTTCGGCCGCGCTGTCCCGGATCGCGTTCACCTACGCCATTTCCTTGATCCTTGACTGGGCCGTCCCCGGCCTTCCGGCCGAGAGTCTCCAGTACTACGGCGTGGCCACCGCGGACCGCGCCCTGCGCCTCGATTCAGCGAGCTCTGACGCCTGGATGGCACATGCGTTCTGGCTGCAATTCCAAAACCCCATGACGTTCCGAGGCGTGCGCGAAGCATACGAGCGCGCCATCGCCCTTGACCCGGAGAACGCAGAGGCGCAGCACCAATACGGGTCAGCCTGGCTCTGGCTCGGCAACGACTCGGCGGCGGAAGCGGGGTATTCTCGCGCGCTCCTGATCGACCCGTCTCGCCGCTCCACGCTGCGCTTCATGGCGTTGTTGCGATTCTTCCAGCATGCCTATTCCCAAGCGCTCCGCTGGACCGACAGCGCCGTAGCGGTAGACTCGACGTTCGTGCAGGCATATCTCGACCGGGCACGCGCGCACCGGTTGCTCGGAGACACGGCTGGCGCACGACGGGATGCCGACGCACTACAACGATTCGCCACCCCCGGCACGCAGCGGTGGGCCGAAGTGGCGCGGGTGCTGGCTGAGGCGGCTGCCGGTGATACGCTCGCGGCCCGTGCTCGTGCCGACCGGTTGTATGAGGCAACAGTTGCCCGTGGTCCGATTGGCCCAGGGCCCGCATTCCGAGATCGGGTGTACGTGGCGATATCACTGGCCGTCGTGGGGAGGCTGGAGCACGCGCTCGGCACTCTGGAAAGCGCGCGCAGCTGGGGTCT
>DATFGN010000179.1:0-5699 GCA_035249405.1 Gemmatimonadales bacterium | reverse complement strand
CTCCATGACCAGATCGGGACGAGCGAACACATGCGAGTTGAGGCGCTGAATCAGGTAGCTGCGGCGGGTCCCGTCGGAGTGACGCGTCTCGATCCGATAGGTGTCGTTAATGTGTCCACCAGGTACAGCCACTACGGCCGTTACCGACCCATCGATCCGAAACCGCTCAGCGACGGCCCGAACGTCATCAGGGCCGGGGGTCACGTCCACAATCGCTCGGGATAGCGACCGGCGGTTACCAGGGCGCGCAGCTCGGCTTCGACTCCGGGACGATCCGCCTGGTGGGTGATCCCGAACCACCGGCTGCCCGGCTCGAGCACCCTGACCCGGCACTCTCCATTGGCGATCGCCTGCCGGATGACCGTCGGTAACAGGAATTCGCCACGCAGCGCGTCCGGACCCTGAAAGAACCGGTCCAGGCCGGTTCGCAGCAGGTCGAAGAGCGCCGGAGTGAATCCCCACAGGTTCATCGACACGATCGCGTCGCGATCACTCGTGCCGTCGACATTGATGACTTCCTCGATGTCCTGCAGCCATCCGGCGCCATCGATGCGGCACACGCCACGATTGACGGGGCCCGCATCGGACAGCGTGTCCTTGAGGCGATAGCCCACCAGCGCGAAGTGCGGAGGCCCGGCAGCGGCCGGCGCGCGCAGGAACGCCGCCAGCGCCGCGAACGCCGCGGCGCCGTAGAAATCGTCCGCATTCAAGACGGCGAATGGCTCCTGGATGGCCGGCGCCGCGGCGAGCACCGCATGAGCCGTCCCCCACGGCTTGGCGCGGCTCGCTGGAAGCGTCACGCCGGCGGGCACGTCCTCCAACCGCTGCAACGCCAGGCGCCACGAAAACCGACCCGCGAAGCGCACCGCGAAGTCCCGGAAGGCGTCCGCCATGTCGGGACGAATGACGAAGACGACGTCGTCGAATCCAGCGCGTCGGGCGTCGAACAGCGAGTACTCCATCAGGGTCGTCCCGGCCGGGCCAACCGCTTCGAGTTGTTTCAGTCCGCCGTACCGGCTGCCCAGACCCGCGGCGAGGACGACCAGCTGCAGCGTCATGCGGTTGCTCTTGGCGAATGATGGTTCATCTTGAATGCCATGGCCATCGAGTACAAGATCGATCACGCGCGGCGGCTCGTCTGGGCCACGGGTAGCGGCCACCTGACGGGCGAGGACATCATGAACTATCAGCGTGAGGCCTGGTCGCGCCCCGACGTGCAAGGGTTCAACGAGCCGGTCGATATGAGCGCCGTCGAACAGTTCGACATGCCGACGGCTCGGGATCTCAAAGAGCTCGCCGGGGCAGCGGCGGCCATGGATACCCGGACGCGCTCGAAGTTCGCCATCGTGGCGCCGAGGGACGATGCGTTCGGGGTAGGACGCATGTACGAGACGTACCGGCGTCTCGAACACCAGAGCACCAAAGAGGTCGGCGTATTCCGCACGCTCGACGAAGCGTTCGCGTTTCTGAGCGTCACGCCACCCTGACGCGCCGGGTCACCGCGACCGGAACACCTCGAGCGCCGACATGCGCCGCGTGCCGGGATAGGGCGACTGCTCACCCCTCACCGCCATCCACAAGACACGATTGAACAGGTCCATATCGGCGCGATCCATGCCGAGATCGAGCCGTTCCGATTCCCTGGCCGCCCGGCCGCGCGGCGGATTGCGCTCGTCCAGGGACACGGCCGGCTCGAGCGCGACGTACGGCGCGGTATCCGGCGCGTCGCGCCAGATGTCGCGCAGTGGATGCCCGTAATGGTCGAACTGCGACAGGGCATCCAACCCCAGAATCTCTTCCATGGTGCGCAGAGCATCGGTCGTATTCGTGAAGCGGTGATAGACGCCGGCGCGATTCCACGGCGACACCACCAGCAACGGCGAACGGTGCGAATCCACGTGATCGGGCCCGTTCTGCGCATCGTCCTCGATCACGAACACGACCGTGTTCTTCCAGAACGGGCTCCTGGAAAGCGCCTCGATGATGCGGCCCAGGGCGAGGTCGTTGTCCGCCACCATGGCACGCGGCGTGCGCGATCCGGCGCGCGCCCCGTCCGTGTGATCGCACGGGAGATGGAGGATCTGGAGCGCCGGCATCGATCCAGCACGCACCCACCCCTGGAACGCCTCGAGCCAGATGTCGGCTCGGTACTGGTCGGGGATCGACATGTCGAACCACGGATAGCGCGGATCGGTGTGGGCCGCGAGAAAGGGCTTGGTGCCACGGTAGCGCTTGCCCGCTCCGGGTTCGTCTTCTTCCATCGTGAATTCACCGAAGTTCGCAAAACTGATCCCCGCCCGCTGCGCCAGGTCCCATAGATAGCCCTGGGCCGGCTCGGCCACGTCGTCCTCGGCAATCTGGTTGCGATTGGTGCCTTCGTAGTCGTAGGTGCGCCCCCCGCCATCATAGTGGGTGGGGGTCGTCTTCTGGGTGTAGTCGGTCGCATAGGCGGCCATCGACCAGTTGTGGCCGTCCGCCGACACCTCGGCGTTCACGAAAAAGCGGTCGAAGATGCCGAAGCGCTCGGCGAGGGCGTGGTGATTGGGGGTGACCGCGCGGCCAAACAACACCAATGACGTATCGCCGTCGGCCTGCGGCAGGTCGCCCAGCAGCTGGTCGTACGTCCGGTTTTCCTTGAGGATGTAGATGACGTGCGCAAGCGGCGGATAGGGACGGCCGCGCGAGCCTGAGCTGTCCCATCCGTTGGCGCGCGCCACGCGTCGAGTGAAGGCGTCCAGCTCGCTCGCTCCGGCCCGCGCCGCAGGCACGATGCTGAGACTGCCGCGAATCTGCCCCAAGGTGTACGCCGAGTCGGGATTCGACCGGCCCGGCTGCGGGCCGTCGGGATTCGGACCGGTTCCCTCCCCTTTACCGTTGGCCACGAACAGAGTGTCGCCCAATACGAGCAGCCCCGTGGGGTACCACCCCACGGGGACCCGGCCGGCCAGTCGATTGTTGCCCGCGGCGCCCGGAACGTCCGCGGTCTGTGCTGAGAGATCGAAGACGGCAACCGCGTTGGCGTCTGCTTCGGCCGCGAACAGCCGCATGCCGTCCGCCGAGAGGGCGAGGGCAGCCGGCGTCGTCCCTTCGTCCGGGCCAGCCGGCGGCGGATCGGCGAGCGTGGTGATCACGCGTCGCGCCCGCGTATCGATCACGGCGATCCGATCGGTGCTGCCGGAAGCGACGAACACTCTGGTACCGGATGCGTTCGCCACCATGGCCGACGGGTGGCGCCCCGCCGCAATCGACGATCCGGCAACCAGCCGGCCGCCCGCGGCCGGCGTGAACAGCGACACCGTGCTGGCCCCCCAGTTGGACACCAGCACCTGGCCCCCCCCCAGCGCGACGATGACGCCGTAGGGGTAGCGTCCGGTGGCGAGCCGCTGCACGACGGTCTTGGTGGCGAGATCCACCACGGCGAGCGAGTCGGCGAGATTGAGGGCCACATAGAGCTGCGATCCGTCCGGAGACAGCGCCAATCCCGCCGGGTATTGGGTGCCGCCGGGGCGCGGCGCGCGTTGGGCGAGCACGATCGAGTCGGCCAGCGTGGCGCTGTCCGCTTCCCAGCGATAGCGGTACACGACGTCCGTATTCCCACCCGACACATAGAGCGAGCGTCCATCGCTCGAGAAGGCGAGACCGACGAAGGCCGCCGCCTGAGGGCGCGACTGTGTGACGTCGCCCGTGCGGTTGACGACTTGCAAGCCATGCTCGCGCCAGCCGCTCAAGAGCAGTACGACGCGGCGGCCGTCCGGCGTCGCGAGCATACCCAGCGGCATCTGGCCCACGGGACGCATGACGCCGGCGGGATCGAGGCTTCGCCCGGTCGGCAGCAGCCGTGGGGACTCGACGTTCCCGGGCTGCCCGACCGGCGGCTGCCGGCAGGCTGTGGCGACGATGAGGAGCAGGACGCCGATGCGAGTCATGGGCCGACTCTCTGCTGGCGCAACAACACGGTGCCCTTGGTAGCGCCACGGACCCGCCCGCGCAGCGTCACGGTGCGACCCATGACCGGCAGCGCAATCAGCACCACGTCGCTGCGACCTGGGGCGAGGCGCGCCAGCGTCGGTTGCGGTCCCTGGTCGACACGGAGATCGAGGTCACGGACCTGCACGGCGGACCCATCGTTGGCGACCAGCCGCAGGCGGTATTGCCCGGCGGCGGCAACTTTGCTCGTCAAGTCGAGCGTCAGGGTGTCTCCGGTCCAGCCACCCACCGCGTCATCGGCCCACAGCGAAACGGGATCGCGCCAGGTCCGGGGCGGCGCCGCACCGACATTGAACGCCGCGAAGCGGCGGATCACCGGCTCGTCCACGGTCTCGGTCACTCGCAGGCGCAGCACCGTGTATCCGTCCGGACGGATCGGAACAATCAGCTTGTGGCCGATGGCGCTGCCGGCACCGATCTGCTGGGATTTCCCCCACGACACGCCGTCGAGACGCCAGGCTCGCACACGCTCGCCGCGCGACACTTCTTCCTGGATGACCAGGTGGTCCACGCGTTGCGGTTCGGGGAAGCTGAGGAAGGTGTCGCGGCCGACATTCCCCGTTTCGGACAGCGGCCGCCCGAAGCGACGGCGGATCTCCTCGCCGAATGCGGCGGCCCGATCTGCGTCGACGGCGGGAATCCGTCCGGTTCGGTCCGGGGTCACATTCAACAATAGCTGCGTCCCCCGGCCGACCGACCGATAGTAGATCTCCACCAGATCGTCCAGCGAGAGCAGGTTCTTGTCGTTGGTCGTGCTCCAGAACCAGTTGGGGCGGCGAATCGACACGTCGACCTCGACCGGCATCCAGGCATCGCCCTCGGGATCCCCGTGGAGCGACGTGGCCACGCCGGTGCCGGCATCCTGGGCGTCGAGCGAGTTCCAGCACGGGTACGGCGCGAACCCGTCCTCATTCCCTACCCAGCGAATCGTGGCCTGCGGCCCCTGAAACACCATGGCGTCGGGCGCGTGCTGCGCCACGATATCCCCGGTCGGCACCACGCTCGAGCCGTCGAGCCACAGCTCGGTGATGGGTCCGTAGCGCGTCAATAGCTCTGTGAGCTGCTGGCGGTACAGCGCGTCGTATGCGGCTTGGGCCTCGGGCGTCGCGCAGCGCCCCGAAAGCCCGGCCCCATGCTTGTCATCCTTGGGCGAGAGGTAGACGCCCAGCTTGAGGCCGCGGGAGATGCACGCCTCGGACAGAGTTTGCATCACATCGCCATGGCCGTCCCGCCACGGCGACCCTTTGATGCTGTAGTCCGTGGTGTCGGTCTGCCACAGGCAGAACCCACCGGTATGCTTGGCGACGAGAACGACGTAGCGCGCTCCCATTGCGACCGCCGTCTCGGCCCATTGCGCCGGCTCGATCGCCGTCATGACGGCTGCGGGCGGGAGCGAGAGATCGTCGTATTCCTTCTCCTGCCACGTATTGGGAGCGAAATGCACGAACATCCCGACCTCGAGATCCTGCCAGTCTCGTTGCGCGGCGGAAGGCAGTGCGATTCGGGGGGGGATGGGGGAGAGCGCGAGGGACCCACGGGCCAAGCGGATGCCAGGTGTGGCTATTGCCGCGGCGGCCAGTTGTCGGATCACTTCCCGTCGGGTCGGCATCGATCAGCGCAGCAGCGTCATGGTGGAGTCCTGACTGCCGTCGTTCGGCGCGGGGACGAGCCCGAGGATGCGGGCAATGAGATCATACACATGGATGTTCCGG
>DATFGN010000178.1:0-5116 GCA_035249405.1 Gemmatimonadales bacterium | reverse complement strand
CCGAACGGAAATCTGGCCGATGCGTGCGCCGCGCTGCTCCAAGTCTTGCTGGGCGATTTTGGTCTTGCCGTAATGCGTCCCTACATCCCAGCCGTGAAACGGGAAATGAGTCCCTGGTTGCTGCGGGCCCTCGACCTCACGCTGCCGGACGGTTTGACCCCGGTCCTGCTCGAAGCGCGGCAGGGTCGCGACCGGTTACGGCGGGACGGCAATGGACTCGTCACGCGACGCAGTGAAGAACGATTCGATCGCGCCGGTCTGGAGCAGATTGCGGCAGAGACCCCCGACCGCCTGTCCCCCAACGTCCTGCTGCGACCGGTGGTGGAGGCGGCAGTGCTGCCGACGGTGGCGTACCTGGCCGGCCCCGGCGAGCTGCGCTACTTCGCGGAAACGGCGCCGCTGTATCAGGCGCTGGGGGTCGTGCCGCAGACGCCGGTGCCGCGGTGGTCGGGACTGCTGGTCGAAGCCCGCGTCGATCGGGTTTCGGGGAAGCACCATCTCCGCACTGATGACTTCGCCACTCCGCCCGGGGCGCTGGAAGCGCGTGTCGTCCGCGAGCAGCTGCCGGCAGACGTCACGGAGGCGCTCGAAGCGCTGCGTCGCGACCTGTCCGCGTCGTACGCGCAGCTAGGGACCGGCGTCGCCCGAATCGATCCCACGCTGGAACGCACCGTGGAGTCGGCGCGAAACGCGGCGCTGGCCGGCACGCACGATATCGAGAAGCGGATCGTGACGGCGCTGAAACGCTCCAATGAAACCCTCCTGGGTCAGCTCTCACGGGCACGGGCGTCACTGTATCCCGCCGGTGTGCCGCAGGAACGGGCGTTGACCTACGCGTCGATGGGGATCCGCTACGGGCCGGCCTTGCTCACGGCGCTGCATGATGAAGTGGCGCGCTGGGCAGTGGCTTCGTAGGTTGTCGACATGTTCGGCGTCGCGATCGTGCTGCTCGTGTTCGTCGCCTTGATGATCCCCATCGTCGCCATTCTGGTCGATTCTCCGCTGGGGCGGTCGATTGCGCGCCGGCTCGAGGGGGGCGGCGCCGGCGCCGCTGGGCCGGAGCTGCAGGACCTGAACAAGAAAGTGGAGCTCCTGGAAGGCGAAGTGGAAGAGCTGCACCGTTCCCTCAGCGGCATGAAGGACGAGCTGCAGTTCGTGCAGCGACTGCTCGAGAAGCCGAAGTAGGACGTGCCTCCGTCAGGCCCCACCACAAGCGGCGGTCGACACGCCGTACAGGTGGCCGCCGGCATCTTCGTTACCCGCGTGCTGGGGTACGTGCGTGAGCGGGTAACCGCGTACTACCTCGGCAACGGTGCTATCGCCGATGCGTTCCGCATCGCGTTGCGCATTCCCAATGCCGTCCGGAATCTGCTGGGGGAAGGGACGCTCTCCGCGTCGTTCATCCCCGCCTATGCCGCCCTGAACGAGCATGAAGACAAGTCCGCCGCGCGCGCCCTGGCGGGCGCGATCGCGGGCTTGCTGCTCCTGGCGGCCGGGGTGCTGGCGCTGATTGGGGTGGTGTTCGCTCCGCAGCTGACCAGGCTCCTGGCGCCCGGGCTCGCACCGGACACCCGGGCCGTCGCCGTCACGCTGATGCGCCTGCTGTTTCCGATGTCCGGTCTCATGGTGTGCTCGGCATGGTGCCTCGGCATTCTCAATACCCACCGGCGATTCTTCCTCCCGTACGCGGCTCCAGCCATGTGGAACGTGGCCGGGATCGCGGCCCTCGTGGCGGCAGCCTCCTGGTGGGTCGGCCCGGCGCTGCCGCTGGATCAGCAGTTGTATCGCCTGGCCCTGGCGCTCGCCTGGGGTACCGTCGCGGGGAGCGTTCTGCAGATCGCGGTGCAGCTGCCCGCATGTTGGCGTCTGGTGGGCGGGATCGCGCTGCGCGTGAGTACGAGACCCGAAGGCGTCCGCCAGGTCCTCGTGGCGTGGGCGCCGCTCGTGCTCGGCGCTGGCGTCGCGCAACTCTCCTCCCTGGTCGATACGTTCCTCGGCTCGCTGGCAGGGCCGGGGGGCGTCTCCAGCTTGGCATACGCGCAATTGATTCAGGTGTTGCCGGTGAGCCTGTTCGGGACCTCCGTCGCTGCGGTCTCGCTGCCCGACTTGTCGCGCGATGCTGTGGCGACGACGCCCAACGATCAGCTGCGGACGCGCATCGCGACCGGATTTCGTCGTATCACCTTTTTTGTCTTGCCGTCGGCGGTCGCGTTCGCCGCGTTGGGGCCTGTGATCGTCGGGGCGCTGTTCCAAACGGGACGGTTCGGCGATGCGGATACTCTGAAGGTGGGCGGCGTGCTGGCGGCGTACGGGGTGGGCCTGCTGGGTCAGGCGACCGTGAAACTGTTCGCCTCGGGGTTCTACGCGCTGCGTGACACAAAAACGCCGGTCCGCATCGCGTCCTTTTCCCTGGTTGTGTCGGGCGTCCTGGCCTACGTCTTCATGCGACCATATGGAGCCGCCGGCATCGCATTCGGCTCCTCCCTGGGTGCGACGTTGAATGTGGTGCTGCACCTGCGCGATCTCGATGCGCGCATCGGCCGCGTGTTGGGGCGCCTGGACTGGCGGGCGTTCGTCGTCAGCGCGATCGCTGCGGTCCTGGCGGGCGCGGCCGCCGTCGGGGTCACTCACCTGGGTGGGTCAGTTGGCCCGATCCCGAGGGCACTGGGCGCCCTGGGTATCTTTGGCGTGACCTACGCCGCACTCACGCTTCTCCTGAAACACCCTGACGCCGCCCGGATATGGATGTCCCTGCGCTGATTGCCCGCAAGCTCACCGCACTCCCCGACCGGCCGGGAGTGTATCTCTGGAAAAACGACGCGGGTGAAGTGGTGTACGTCGGCAAGGCCAAGAATCTGCGCTCGCGGGTCCCGGCCTATTTCGCCCCCGACCATCAGGATACGCCGGAGCGGGCCGCCCTCGCCGCCCAGATCGCCGATCTCGAAACCATCATCGTACCGAACGAGGCTCAGGCGTTGCTGCTGGAGAACAATCTCATCAAGGAGCACCAGCCGCGATTCAACATCCGCCTGCGCGACGACAAGAGCTATCCGCAGATCGCGGTGACGCTGGCGGAGCCGTTTCCTCGGGTCCTCGTCGTGCGCCGTATCCAGCTCGAGGGCGCCCGCTATTTCGGTCCCTACACGGACGTTGGGACCCTGCGGCAAACCCTCGGCATCATCCGCCGGTTGTTCACAGTGCGCAGCTGCCACTACGACCTGCCCGGCGACGCCCCGAATCGACCCTGCCTCGACTACCACATCGAACGCTGCCGCGCGCCGTGCGTCGGTTATCAGGACCAGGCGGACTACCGGCGTATGATCGACGACGTGCTGTTGTTTCTCGAAGGCAAGACGCTGGACGTGCGGGGCCGGCTGCGCGACCGGATGCAGACGGCGAGCGCGGAGCTGGACTACGAGCGCGCCGCCCAGCTGCGTGACGCGTTGCAGTGGCTGGAGCAGGTGGAGCGGCCGCAGACGGTGGAGATGGTGGGCGGCGGCGATGTGGATGCCATCGGGTTGGCCCGCGACGGCGACGATGCGTGTGGCGCAATCCTGCGCATTCGTGGCGGGCGCCTGATCGCCCGGGAGCACCGGTTTCTCGAGCGGGCCGGGACGGAAGGGGAGGCGGCCGTGCTGGCGGCGTTTCTGGTCCGTTTCTACCTGCCGCTCGACGCGCGAGCCGGACGGGTGCTGCTGCCGTTCGTCCCGGAGGACCTGGACGGGGTCCGGGCACTAGCGCCCACGGTAGAGTGGGCCGTGCCCCAACGGGGCACCAACGCGAAGCTGGTCGAGCTCGCGGAGCAGAATGCCCGTCACCTGCTCGAGAGCCTGCTGCTGGAATCGTTCGACGTCGAGGAGCGCGCCGCCGATCCGGTGTACGCCCTGGGCCGGGACCTGGGGTTGGCGAGCGTGCCGCGCGCCTTCGTGTGCGTCGATATCTCGACCAATCAGGGTCGTGATACGGTGGGGTCGCTGGTCTGGTTCGAAGCCGGGCGTCCCAAGAAGTCCGAATACCGCCGCTACCGGATTCGCGGACCGCAGCAGGATGATTTCGCGGCCGTGCACGAAGTCGTGAGCCGCTTCCTCAAACGCCGGATCGACGAGAGCAAGCCGCTTCCCGATCTGATCGTCATCGACGGGGGCAGGGGACAGTTGTCTGCCGCGCAGGCTGCCGCTGGCGAGGCCGGGGTTACGTCTCTGCCGCTCGCCAGTCTCGCCAAGCGCGAGGAAGAGGTCTATCTGCCCGACCGTCCCGAGCCGCTGCGCCTGGCCCGCCGCAGTCCATCGCTCAAGTTGTTGCAGCGTGCTCGAGACGAAGCGCATCGCTTCGCCGTCACCTACAGCCGGCGGCGGCGCGCGAAGCGCACGCTCACCTCCGAGCTGCTGACGATCCCGGGGATCGGCCCACAGCGTCGCCGCTTGCTGCTCGAGCGGTTCGGATCGGTGGCCGGTGTTCGCACGGCGACCCGCGAGGAGATCACGGCGCTGCCAGGGTTCTCCCGGGCCCTGGCCGAGCGGCTCATCGATCGTCTGGTACAGCGATGAGTGTGGGAGGTTGGACACTCGAATGCTCGGTGTGTCGCGAGCGTCGTGGACCGGAGGGGTTGCCGGGCGTCTGCGGTGCTTGTGGAGCGCCCTACCTCGTCCGGCTGCGACGCGCGCCGGCACTGGCCGTCAAATCGGCCCTTGGTGATCGACCGTGGACGATGTGGCGCTATCGCGAATGGCTGCCGCTCGCCTCGGACGAATCACCGGTCAGCCTCGGCGAGGGTGGCACGCCATTGCTGGAGGCGACCCGCCTCGCCGCCAGTGATCGCATTCAGCGACTCCTGGTGAAGGACGAGTCGGTGAATCCGACCGGGTCCTTCAAGGCCCGGGGCTTGGCGGCGGCGGTCACGCGCGCCACGGCCGCGGGAGCGACGAACTTCGTGGTGCCGACAGCCGGCAACGCCGGTATCGCTCTCGCGGCGTATGCCGCGAGGGCGGGTGTACGGGCCCGGGTGTATGCACCGCAGTCGACTCCCGCGCCGATCCTGATGCAGATCCGTTCCTTCGGCGCGGAGCTGGAGCTGCTCGAGGGGCACATTGGGGATTGCGGGAAGGCGGCGCGGGCG
>DATFGN010000177.1:0-8216 GCA_035249405.1 Gemmatimonadales bacterium | reverse complement strand
CGGGAGATGTGATTCACTTCTCGGCCGTCGCGAAGGATGCGGCCGGACGATCGGTTCCGGGTGCGCCGATCCTGTATGCCGTGAAGGCAACAGTGGAAGACACGGTCATCGCCCCGTCCGCGCCGGCCCAGATCGATGGGGACGGCCGCTTCGTGGCGCAGCGGGCCGGGGATTATACGATCGTGGCGACCAGCGCGAATTTGTTGGCGACCAAAACCATTGCGATCGGACATCGGTTCACGACCCAGCGTATCACGCACGAAGGCACGGGGCAGGGGCGCGTGGCGAACTACCACACGTCGGATCTGTGGGTGTGGACGGGCAAGGACGGCCGGGACTACGCCGTCACCGGCACGTGGGGCGCATCCGGCGTCGCGTATTTCTGGGACGTGACCGACCCGGCCAATCCGGTGAAGACGGACAGCATCCAGGTCGACGCCCGGACCGTCAACGACGTGAAGGTCGATGTGGATCGCGAAGTGTGCGTGATCACCCGGGAAGGGGCCTCGAATCGCAAGAACGGGTTCGTCGTGCTCGACTGCCACGATCCACGTCACGTGCAGGTGTTGTCCGGCTTCGACGACGGCCTGTACGGCGGCGTGCACAACGTGAACATCTGGAACCACCTCGTGTTTGCCATCAACAACGGCACGCGCTTCGACATCATCTCGATCGAAGACCCGCGCAATCCACGGCGGATTGGGTCCTTCGAGCTCGACACGCCGGGGCACGGCATTCACGACGTGTGGGTGGTGGACGGCATCGCCTACTCGTCCAACTGGCAGGACGGCGTCGTGCTCGTGGACGTCGGCAACGGCAAGTGGGGCGGCTCGCCGGCGCATCCAGTGAAGATCGGCCAGTACAAATACCCGATCGGCGCGACCCACTCGGCGTTTCCCTATTTCTCACAATCGGCCGGCGGCAAGTGGTATGTGTTCGTCACCGACGAGATCTTCCCGTACGGGGACGACTCCGATGACGCCGCCATGGATGAGGCGGCCGGCTACGTGCACATCATCGACTTCACGGAACCCCAGGCACCCAAGGAAGTCGCGCGCTATCAAGTGCCCGAGGCCGGCACGCACAACATCTGGCTGCAGCACGACACGCTGTTCGTGGCCTACTACAACGCCGGGATGCGCGTGGTCGATGTCTCGGGCGAGCTGATGGGCAACCTGTACGATCAGGGTCGGGAGCTGGTCCGGTTCCAGGCCTTCGATCCTCAGGGCAAGCTGGCGAATGCCCCCATGGCCTGGGGGCCACAGCCGTTCAAGGGTCACGTGTTCATCGCCGACCACAACTCCGGCCTGTGGAGCGTGAAGCTTCCCGAACGGCCCCCCGCGCCGTTGCCGTGACCACGCGCCGCATCTGGCTCGCGCCGCTCGTCATCGCCGCCTGCCACCATCGGCCACCCGCGCCGGATCTGCCAGTCCGTCCCGAGGTGCCTCCTCCGGTGGGGGTCGTCGTCCCACCCCCCGTGCCGGACGTGACCTATCGACTCCTGGCGACGGCCGAGTCGGCCGACCAGGTGGCCCTGATCGCGTTCACGCCCTGTCAACCGGGGACTGTGCCGCCAGCCTGTGGCGCGCGCGTGGAGCGAACGTACGACGTCGGACGGTGGCCGCTGGAGATCGAAGGCCCGCACGGCGTGGTAGCCTCGCCCGACGGGAAGAGCTTTTACGTGAGCATCGCGCACGGGCGCCCGAACGGCCACCTCGAGAAGTACGATGTGCAAACAGGACGACGAACGGGGATGGCCGAGCTGGGCATGTTCCCCGCCACGGTCGATGTGTCGCCCACCGGGTCGTTCGTCTACGTCATCAACTTCAACTTCGAAGATCCGGACATGCGGCCATCTTCGCTGTCCATCGTCGAGGGCGATTCGATGACCGAGATCGCGCGTCCCGAAACCTGTCGCATGCCGCATGGGTCGCGCCTGAATCCGCAGGGCACGCTGCACTACTCGGGCTGCATGATGAGCGACCTCCTGGTCGAGGTGGATGCCCGCACGTTGTCGGTGCGGCGGACGTTCAGCCTGGTGCCGGCCGCGGTACGACCCATCGACGTGCCCGGCGCGGCCATGGGGATGTCGAGTGTCTGCTCTCCGACCTGGGCGCAGCCATCGGCCGACGGTTCGCGCGTGTACGTAGCCTGCAACAAGTCGGCGGAGATCGTCGTGGTGGATGTTGCGTCGTGGCGTCTCGTGAAACGGTGGCAGACGCCCGCCGCGCCCTACAATCTTGCGGCCACGCCGGACGGGAAGCTCCTGGTGGCGACCCAGAAGGGGCCGGGGACAATCACCGTCTGGCGCCTGCGCGACGACTCCCTGCTGGCGCAGATCCCGGGGAGCCGCAGGGTCGCGAGCGGCGTGGCTGTGAGTCGGGACTCCCGGTATGCGTTCGTGACCCTGGAAGGCATCGGCGGGGAGCCCGGAACGGTCGACGTCATCGACCTGCAAACGTTGCAGCGTGTAACCAGCGTGGACATCGGGAAGCAGGCGGGCGGGATCACGATGTTGCCCTAAGGCCCTTCCGGGTGCTGCTAGAGTTCTACGACCCCGTATGAAACGGATCGTCTTGAAGGTCGTAGGCACGGTGTGACTTCCCTCTATTCACATGATCCTTCTCGCCGCCTTGCCCAGCTGAAGGCGGAGACGGCCGGCGTTACCGCTCGCCCGGCGCGCACGCCCATCGACAAGCCGCGCAGGCTCACTCGGCGATCCCTCTGGAGAAAGCCGGCCGTTCGGATCCTCGCGCTCGGGGTCCTGGGTGTGCTGCCGTTCATCGTCCTGGTGCGCGGCTCCGTGTACTTCTACGCAGACCGGGGCTGGCCGGGCTGGCTCGCTCTGACCGCCGCCGCATCGGCGACCCTGCTGCTCGTGGCCTGGTACGGGACGTGGTTGACGCGCCGGATCACCGGTCGGGTCCGGTTCACAATGGTCGTGAAGTGGGTGGCGCTGCCGCTGGTGCTGGGCTACGGCGGACACGCGCTGATCTACCTCTCGAGCGCGCACACGGCCGAAGCATCGGTCCGGGAAGAATTCCGCGCCACTCATCCGGTGTTGCGGATTGCACTGTCCACGTTGATCCTGGCGCGGTCAGACTTGTTGATCACCGACATGGCTCGCGTCCCGGCGGATTACCCGCGTATGGGGCTCCCGGTGAACGCGCGGACCCTGCATTACCGGCAGAGCGACGGCTGGGTGCACGCCGTCGATCTGCAGACGGGCGGCCGCAACGAAATGGTGAACCGCTTCGTCGAGATCTATTTCCGGGTGATGGGATTCCGGACTCGGCGCCATGTGGGGACGGGCGATCATCTGCACGTCGAGCTGCCGATACACTGAAGCGGTCGGCTATCAGCCATCAGCTATCGGCTTTCGGCTACTTCTGTTGCAGTTCTTCCTTCAATGCCCCGACAGCCGCCTCGAGCTCCGACTCCGTATTGTAGTAGTGCGGTGACAGCCGCAGCACCGACGTGGCATGCTTTTCATCCATGTCGATCACACCGCTCGTGCGGTGCGCCGAGCTCGTGTTGATGCCGCGCGCGCGCAGGCGCAGTTCGAGATCGGCGGCGTCGTGCCCGTCGACCGCAATGGTCACGATGGCACAACGCTCGCGACCCCGGTCGGTGACGCGCACGCCCGGCACGGCGGTGAGCCGCTCGCGGAGCATGCCGGCCAGCCGGCGGGCACGCGCGTAGCCTTCGGTTCCCACTTCGAGCGCGTACCGGGCCGCTTCCCCCAGACCGAGCACCAGGGCGTAGGGAAACTCCCAATTTTCGAAGCGCCGCGCATCCGGTTGGAGACGAAACGCATCCGGGTCTGTCCAATCGGCTCCGTGCATGTCCAGGTAGAGCGGGAACCAGCCTTTCTCCAGCGCGCGATCCGACACATACAGAAAACCGATGCCGCGCGGACCGCGAAGAAACTTGCGCGCCGTCGCCGCCAGGAAATCGCAGTGCAGCGCCTCGACGTCGATGGGCAGCTGACCGACGCTCTGACATGCGTCGACGAGGTAGGGAACGCTCAATTGCGCACACACGGTGCCGACCTCCGCTACGCCCTGTACCAGTCCCGAGTTGGTCGGCACCCAGCTCACCGTGACGAGGCGGCAGCGTGAATGAGCGGCCAACCGGCGGACGTCGTCGGGGTCGACGCCGCCCTCGGGGAGATCGGCGGCGCGGTGGATCTCCACGCCGAGCCGTTTGGCCAGCGACAGGAACATGAGCTGGTTGGACGGATAGTCGGCGCGCGTGGTGACAATCACATCGCCCGGGTGGAAATCGAATGCCTGGAGCGCCTGCGAGAAGGCGACGGTCGCGTTCTCGACGACCGCGATGTTGCGCGGGGTCGCCCCGACCAGGCGCGCGATCAGCTCGTAGCTGGTGCGCAACCGGGGCTCGGCTTCATCGGCGGCTTCGTAACCGCCGATCTCCGCTTCGCGGTGCAGGTGGGCGGTGATGGTGTCGAGCACCGGTTGCGGCATCAAGCCGGCTCCGGCGTTGTTGAGATGGACCCGGGTGGCGCACCCTGGCGTTTCGGTGCGCCACCGGGAAAGGTTTGCGGGTTCGCTCAGCGCCGTCTCGCGGGCGCCGGTGCGGGAGGTGGCGGCAGGGGGATGTTGCTGTTCCAGATCAACGTCGCGAATTGCCAGGTACCGCCCGACTGACGCAGCTCACCCACCCATTTGCCGGTATCGGCGACCGCCGTCATGCCGGCCGGGGCATTGGGTCCCGGAGTCACGCTCACGTCGTAGGCCCCGCGCGCGACGGCGAGCGGGCCGTTGGCGCTCACCTGATCAACGGAGATATGGAGCGTAGACGGGCCCACGCTGAACTGCTGGGCTTGGAAGGCCTGGATGGCCTCACGACCCATGACCGGCGGGGCATTGGGTGCCAGCTGATAGCCGCGATCGGTGAACGCACTGGCGATGGAATCGGCCTGACCGGCGGCGTTCCACCCTTCCCAGCGTTTCGCCACCGCCTCGATTTGGGTGCGCGCGGCAGCGCCTTCCTGTTCCATGCGCGCCTGCGCTTGTTCCGGCGTTTCCGGTTTGGGTTTACAGCCGGCCGCGCCCAGCAGGGCGGCGGCGCCAAGAATGACAACTGCTCGCATACAACCTCCGATAAGGGATTATTCCGCCCGCGTTTCCTCGTACCCCGGGTGCGTGATTCGGGTGACGCGCAAGCGGCCCAACTACCGCACCATGAGAGGTGCTCGCCCGCGTTCGTTCCGCCGCTGTCTTCGGCATCGACGCCTATCTGGTGGACGTCGAGACGGACATCGCCAACGGCCTTCCCACCTTTGCCACGGTCGGTCTTCCCCAAGGAGCGGTGAAGGAAGGACGGGAGCGCGTGTACGCGGCCATCGCGAACACGGGCTACACGTTCCCCTTGAAACGCATCACTGTCAATCTCGCCCCGGCCGACGTTCGGAAGGAGGGCTCGGGGTTCGATCTGCCGATCGCCGTCGGGATTCTCGCGGCGACCGAGCAAATCACCGGGCAACGACTCGGGCAAGTGGTCGTGCTGGGCGAACTGGGATTGGAGGGCGCGATCCGGCCGGTACGTGGTGCGCTCCCGGTGGCGCTCGCGGCGCGTGCCGCCGGGGCGGAGGCACTCGTCTTACCGAAAGAGAATCTCGCCGAGGCGGGGGTCGTTTCGGGGCTCCGCGTGCTGGGCGCCGCGGGGCTCAGCGAGCTGGCCGACTTCCTCGATGGCAAGGCCGAGCTGGCTTCGGCCGACGTCGATGTCACCCGCCTGTTTACCGAGCGAGCGCGTGACGAGGTCGACTTCGCCGAAGTGAAAGGCCAGCCGCACGCCAAGCGGGCCCTCGAGGTGGCGGCCGCAGGCGCGCACAACGTGTTGATGGTCGGTCCGCCGGGGTCGGGAAAGACGATGCTGGCGCGCCGGCTCCCGACCATCCTGCCGCAGATGAGCCTCGAAGAAGCCCTGGAGACCACCAAGATCCACTCCGTGGCGGGCGTCCTGCCGCTCGGCGAGTCGCTCGTCGCCCGGCGTCCGTTCCGTGCGCCACACCACACGATCTCCGACGCCGGGTTGATCGGCGGCGGCTCCTACCCGCGGCCCGGCGAAGTGAGCCTTGCCCACGGCGGCGTGTTGTTCCTGGACGAGCTGCCCGAATTTCGGAAGAACGTGCTCGAAGTGTTGCGGCAACCGCTCGAGGACGGCGTCGTCACCATCGCGCGCGCGGCCATGAGCCTCACGTATCCAGCACGCTTCATGCTGGCCGCCGCAATGAACCCGTGTCCCTGCGGCTGGTTTGGCGATCCGAAGCACACTTGCTCATGCGGCAGTGGCGGTGTGCAACGCTATCTGGCGCGCGTGTCGGGCCCGCTTCTGGACCGGATCGATCTGCACCTGGAAGTGCCTACGGTCGCCTACCAGGCATTGGCAGAGCGGGGTGGGGGTGAACCGTCGGAGGCGATACGAGAGCGGGTGGACCGGTCGCGGCTGGTGCAGCGCGAGCGGTTCGCCAAACGTCAGGGCATCCACGCCAACGCCCATATGACGCCGAGGGACATCCGCGCGTTCTGTCGCGTCTCGGAGGGCGCCGATGCGCTGCTGCGCACGGCCATCGGGCGCCTTGGCCTTTCGGCCCGCGGGTACCACCGGGTGCTCAAGATCGCCCGGACTATCGCCGACCTCGACGGCAGCGCGGGGCTCGACCCCAAGCACGTCAGTGAAGCGATCCAGTACCGCAGTCTGGATCGCCGCGGGGTGTAGGCGGTTCCGTCTAGGTGCCCCGGCCCACCGGCAGGCGCCGGATCCGCTTCCCGGTCGCCGCGTAGATCGCGTTGCACACGGCCGGGGCGATGGGCGGCAACGCCGCCTCGCCCACGCCACTGGGCGGCGCATCGTTCGGCACCAAATGCACGTCGATCACCGGCATCTCCGCCATCCGCAGCATCGGGTACTGGTTGAAGTTGCTTTGAACCACCCGGCCGCGATCGAGGGTGATTTCCCCGTACAGCGTCGCCGTCAAGCCGTACACGACGTTGCTCTGTGTCTGCGATTCGACGGTATCGGGGTTGATCACGATGCCGGCGTCCACCGCGCACACGACGCGGTGCACACGCACCCCGCCATCCGGATGCACCGAGACCTCGGCCACCTCCGCGACCCGCGTCTCGCCAAATTGCCACAACGCGATCCCGCGGTGGCGCCCCGCCGGCGCGGGAGTGCCCCAGCCCGCGTTCCGGGCCGCCGTGTCCAACACCGCCAGCAATCTGGGCTGCCCGGCGACGAGCTCGCGGCGGAAGGTGTAGGGGTCCCGGCCGGCCGCGTGCGCCAGCTCGTCCACGAAACTCTCGACCACGAACCCGTTCTGGGATGGTCCCACACCGCGCCACGGCGCGATGGGGATACCAGGATCCTGCTTCACCTGTTCCAGACGGAAGTGCGGAATAGCGTAGATCAGCTCGTCGGCGCCGCGCGTGATCATGAACGAGGCCCCGTCGGGTCCCACGAGACGATGGCTCCACGCCAGCGGAATGCCGCGGGCGTCGAGCCCGGCGCGCAGCACGTTGTAGGTCGCGGGACGGTACAGCCCGTGCCGCATGTCGTCCTCACGCGTCCACACGACTTTCACGGGCGTGTCGAGCTTTTGCGCGAGCTCGATCGCCTCGGTCGCATAGTCCATCGGCCCGCCGCGCCGGCCGAAGCCGCCGCCCAGGTAGGTGACGTGGACGGTGATGGCCGCGGGCGCGAGCCCGGTGATCCGCGCCGCCTCCTGTTGAATCCCCTGCGGGTTTTGTGTCGGCGCCCAGATTTCGACGCGGCCGGCTCGCACCTGGGCCGTGCAATTCATTGGCTCCATACAGGCGTGAGCCAGATAGGGCGCCTCGTAGACCGCCTCGACGATACGCGCCGCCCGACTGACAGCGTCATCCACGTTGCCCGTGGCGCGGACGACCTGACCGGTCCGTGCTGCCGCCTCCGCGAACGCGCGAGAGATCCCGTCACTCGACCAGCGCGCGGTGGCGCCCTCGTCCCAGTCAACACGAAGCGCGCGTTGGCCCTGAAAGGCCGCCCACGTGTTCTCCGCCACCACGGCGACGCCGCGCGAAATCTCGACCACGCGCCGGACCCCCGGCACGGCGAGGGCGGCCGCGGGGTCGAACCCCCGCGCTCGGCCGCCGAACACGGGACAGCGTGCCACGGCGGCGTACACCATGCCCGGAACGCGCACGTCC
>DATFGN010000176.1:0-7073 GCA_035249405.1 Gemmatimonadales bacterium | reverse complement strand
TCCCCGCCGATGGTGAGGACGCCCTCGGAGAACTCCACCGAGAAGGCCTCCGCCAGAACCCCGGCCACATCCATGTGCACCACGATGTCCTCGGCGGTCTCGTACACGTCGGTGGGCGGCTTCCATTTCGGCGAGGCCACGAAGCCCACGGGGCGCCCGTGGGCGACCTCATTGAAATAGACCTCGAGCTCGTCAGCCAGGTGCACCGTGAAGGCCCCTGAGCCGCGCGGGGGACGATGAGAGCCGGACTCCGCCATGGGGGAAGAAGATAGCCCCGCCACGGCGCCCCGGGGACCGGAACCCCGGGGCGGCAGGGGGGTTCGATATCGTGCAGTCCATAGGCTCCCCTCTTGGGAGCGACCGGAACGGGTGAGGCTCGGCCTCACCAGTGGACGGTGCCTCGGTGAACTCGAGAGAGAGTTCGCCCCCGCACCGTCCACTTTTCGTTTGGTGAGGACTGCATGCCGTGAGGGTTAGATCCGCAATACCAAACTGCCATACCTGCCCGGGGGATCGCGCACAGCGCTCCTCCGGGCCCTTCCTTCTTACCGGGTCTCCGTCGGCTCTTCTTCCTCTTCTTCCTCCGTATCGTCCTCGTTGTCTTCCTCTTCGCCGTCCAACTCGTCTCCCTCTTCCGGGCCGAATGGATTGGCGACTCTCACAGCGTCCTCCGAGGCTAGCCCGCTGGCTCCGACGTGTTCACCCGCAGCCCGAGCAGAGGTTCCAGCCGGAACCGGGGAACCAACGCGCGCTCCCAGGGTTGGATCGGTTGCAGTCAAAAGCTCCCCCTTTGGGAGCGACCGGAACGAGTGAGGCTCAGGCCTCACCTGTGGACGGTGCTTCGGCGAGCTGGATCGAGTCGCCCGGGCACCGTCCTTGTTCGGTAGGGTGGTGAAAATGAGTGGCGTGTAGGAGCGCCTGATCTCATAGGGAGGTGGTCACCATGTTGATGACCCTGGCGATCATCCTGATCGCACTCTGGCTGTTGGGAATGGTCAGCAGTTACACGATCGGCGGCTTAATCCACGTACTGCTGGTCATCGCCATCATCGTATTCCTGGTCCGCGTCATCCAAGGGCGGCGGGTCGTCTAGGAACAAAGCCCGGGGGATCGCGCCGCCCGCGGTCCCCCGGGTCCGTACCCTTATCGCGCCGCCGCCACCCGAACCCGTTCGGCGTAGAGTGGGAAGGCGTCGGTCAGGGCGCGAACATCGTCTTTCACGCGCGACAGTGACGCTTCATCCCGGCCCGTCAGGGCCGTATCGATCAGGTCCGCGACGCGCTCCATCTCCGGCTCCGCGAAGCCCCGCGTGGTGAGCGCCGGCGTGCCGAGGCGGATGCCGCTCGTCACGAACGGCGACTGCGGATCGCCCGGCACGGTGTTCTTGTTCACCGTGATGCCGGCGCGATCGAGCAGCTGCTCGGCCTCCTTCCCCGTCAACCCTTTGGGCCGCAGATCGACGAGCATGAGGTGCGTGTCCGTGCCGCCCGAGACGATCGCATAGCCCCGGGCCACGAGCGCCGCCGCCAGCGCCTGGGCGTTCTTCACGACCTGGGCGGCGTAGCTCGCGAACGCGGGTGTGGACGCCTCGGCCAGCGCGACCGCTTTGGCCGCGATCACGTGCTCCAGCGGTCCGCCCTGCGTCCCCGGGAATACCTGCTTGTCGACGGCTTTGGCGAGATCCGCCCGGCACAGGATCAGGCCGCCGCGCGGGCCGCGCAGCGTCTTGTGGGTCGTGGTCGTGACGATGTGGGCGTGCGGCACCGGCGACGGATGTACCCCCCCGGCCACCAACCCCGCGAAATGAGACATGTCGACGAGGAAGGTCGCGCCGATTTCGTCGGCGATGGACCGCATCACGGGAAAATCGAACACGCGTGCGTACGCGCTGCCACCCGCGATCAGGAGGCGCGGGCGTTCAGCGCGGGCGATCGTGCGCACCTCGTCGTAGTCGATCCGTCCCGTATCCTCGCGCACCCCGTAGGGCACGGCCCGGAACAGCGAGCCGGAGAAGTTCACGGGCGACCCGTGCGTCAGGTGCCCACCGTGCGGCAGTGCCAATCCCATCAGCGGTTCGCCCGGCTTCAGGACCGCGAGATAGGCGGCGAGGTTGGCCTGCGCCCCCGAATGCGGTTGCACGTTGGCATGCTCGGCAGCGAACAACGCCTTGGCGCGATCGATGGCCAGCTGCTCCACCTCGTCGACGACTTCGCAGCCGCCGTAGTAGCGCCTTTTCGGCAGCCCCTCGGCGTACTTGTTGGTGAGCGCGGTTCCCATCGCTTCCAGCACGGCGACGGACACGAAATTCTCGCTGGCGATCAGCTCGAGGCCGTGCTCCTGCCGCTCCACTTCGCGGCGGATCAGGGCATGAATCACGGGGTCGGTGCGCGCCAGGGAGGCGCGACGATCGGTCACGGGTCGATTTTCTCCACGCGGCGCTGGTGACGCCCACCTTCGAACGGCGTGTCGAGGAAGCGATGCAGCGTCTCGACGCTGTCCGCCTCGCTCATGCACCGTGCCGGGAGGACCAGGATATTCGCGTCATTGTGCTTGCGCGACAGCTCGGCGATCTCCGGATTCCACACCATCGCCGCCCGCACGTGCGGGTAGCGATTGGCGACGTAGGACATGCCCAGACCGGTGCCGCACGTCAGCACGCCGCGCCGCACCGTGCCGTTGCTCACGGCCTGGGCGACCGGCTTCCCGTAGTCCGGGTAGTCGTCCTGGGGGTCGAGGGTCTTGGGCCCGACGTCCACCGGGTCGTAGCCCAGGCGCTTCAGCTCGGCCACGAGCTTCTGCTTCAGCTCGAAGCCGGCATGATCGGCGCCGACGAAGATCTGCTCAGACATAGTTCTGCCGCACCTTCGCGACCGCCGCGATGCGCTGCTCGGCCAGGCGGTCGGCGGCTTTGAAGCTCGGGATCTTCTCCTCCTTGGCGATGTCGAACACCCGGAGGATCGTGTCGTAAATCTCCCCCGCCTTGTGCCGCGCCCGCTCCATCGACCAGCCGTGCAGCTCGGCATTCACGTTGATGAGCCCGCCCGAGTTGATGACGTAGTCGGGAGCGTACAGCATGCCCTGGGCCTCGAGCTGGTGCCCGTGGCGATCCTCGGCGAGCTGGTTGTTGGCCGCCCCGGCGATGATCTCCACCTTGAGCTGCTTCAAGGTGTCGTCGTTCACGACGGCGCCCAGCGCGCAGGGGGCGAAGATATCAGCCTTCTGCCCGTAGATCTCGTTCGGTTTCACCGCGGTGGCGCCGAAGTCCTGGACCGCCGCCTTGACCCGCTGCGCATCGATGTCGGAAACGATCAACTTCGCGCCTTCCTCGTGCAGCAGCTTCGCCAGGCTGTAGCCCACGTGACCGGAGCCCTGCACCGCGACGGTCTTGCCGGCCAGGCTGTCGCTGCCGTAGCGCACCTTGGCGCAGGCCTTTATGCCGCAGTAGGTGCCGTACGCGGTCACCGGTGAAGGATCGCCCGATTTCCCCAAGAGGCCCGTGACGTGCTCGGTCTCCGCCCGGATGAACTCCATGTCCAGGGTCGACGTCCCGACGTCCTCCGCGGTGATATACCGCCCGCCCAGCGACTCGACGTGACGCCCGTGCGCCCGGAAGATCGGCTCGCGGCGCGTGGTCTTGTTGTCGCCGATGATGACGCTCTTGCCACCGCCCAGATTCAACCCCGCCACGGCGGCCTTGTACGTCATGCCGCGCGACAACCGCAGCGCATCCACCAGCGCGGCGCGGTCGTCATGGTACTTCCAGAACCGCGTCCCGCCCAGGGCCGGCCCGAGCCGCGTGTCGTGGATCGCGATGATGCCGCGGTAGCCGCTCGACGCGTCGTAATACACGCTGACCTGCTCGTGCTTGTGCTCGGCGATGAGCGCGAACAGGTCGGCCGCCGGCGCGGCGGCGTTAGCGGCCGGCGAGGCCGCGAGCGATGACGATGCGCTGGATCTCACTGGTGCCTTCATAGATCTCCGTGACTTTCGCGTCCCGAAACAGTTTCTCCACAGGGAAGTCGCGCATGTACCCGTACCCACCGAACAGCTGGACCGCCTGCGTGGTCACCCACATAGCGGTTTCCGACGCAAACAACTTCGCCATCGCCGCGAGCTGGCGGATGTCCTCGCCCCGATCCTTGGCCGCGGCGGCCACGTGGGTGAGCGCCCGCGCGGCGGCGATGCGCGTCGCCATGTCGGCGAGCTTGAACTGCACCGCCTGGAACTCGCGGATCGGCTTGTCGAACTGGCGGCGCTCGGCGGCATAGCCGATCGCATGCTCCAGCGCGCGGCGCGCGATACCCGTCGCCTGCGTCGCGATCCCGAGCCGACCCGCATCGAGTCCCTCCAGCGCGTACACGAGCCCCATCCCCTCGTCGCCCAGCAGCGCGTCCGCCGGCAGCCGGAGATCGTCGAGCGCCACGGTCGCCGTGTTCGACGCGCGCAGGCCCATCTTGTCTTCCGGCTGGCCGGCGCGGTACCCGGAGGTCCCGGTCGGCACGATGAACGTCGAGATGCCCTTGGCCCCGCGCCGCGCCGCACTCGTGTCGGTCCGCACCATCACCATCATCACGTCGGCGGTACCGCCGTTCGTAGCCCAGGCTTTCATTCCGTTCAACACCCAGCCGTCGCCGTCCCGCACCGCCTGCGCCCGCATGCCGGCGGGATCGGAACCCGAATCGGGCTCGGAGAGCGCGAATCCCACCAGCAGCTCGCCCCGGGCCAGCGGCTTCAGCCAGCGCTGCTTCTGCGCGTCCGTGCCGTGCCGCGACAGCATGGTGGCGGGAATCGCGTTCTGAATGCTGATGGAGACGGCGATGCTGGCATCCGCGGCGGCGATCTCCTCGAGCGCCAGCAGGTAGGTCACCGTATCAAGTCCCATGCCGTCGTGCGCCTCGGCGACCGTCATGCCGAGGAACCCGAGCTTGCCGAGCGCGTCGATCGTGGCGCGGGGGAACTGCTTGGTGCGATCCCACTCCGCGGCGTGGGGCTCGATGTGCTCGCGCGCGAACTCGCGGGCCAGCTCCACGATCTGGCGCTGCGTGTCGGACAGGCCGCCCGTGGGAGCCGTGAGGTCAGCGACTGTAGTCATAGAATCCGCGGCCGCTCTTCCGGCCCAGGCGGCCGCCCGCCACCATCTTGCGCAACAGCGGGCAGGGCCGGTACTTGTCGTCGCCCAGGTCCCGCTGCAGCACTTCGAGAATCGCGAGACAGACGTCGAGGCCGATCAAATCGGCGAGCGCCAAGGGCCCGAGCGGGTGGTTCATGCCGAGCTTCATCACCGTGTCCACGGCTTCCGGCGTCGCCACGCCCTCCTGGACGCAAAAGACGGCTTCATTGATCATCGGCATGAGCACGCGATTGGAAACGAACCCCGGCGCGTCGTTCACCTCCACCGGCGTCTTGCCGAGCCCCTTGGCGATCTCGATGGTCCGCGCCGTCGTGGCCGCCGAGGTCTCGAGCCCGCGGATCACCTCGACCAGCGGCATTACCGGCACCGGATTCATGAAGTGCATCCCGATGACCTGGGCCGGGCGCTTGGTCGTGGCCGCGATCGTCGTGATGGGAATCGACGACGTGTTGCTGGCGAGAATCGCCCCGGCCGGCGCCGCCGCATCGATGGCGCGGAAAATGGCGAACTTGATGTCGGGGTTCTCCGTGGCGGCCTCGACCACGAGCTCCGCCTGCCCCGCACCGTCGAGCTCGGTGGCCGTGGCCACCCGGGCAAGCGTCGTGTCCTTCTGCTCCGCCGTGAGCGCGCCCTTTTTCACCTGTCGGTCGAGGTTGCCGGCGATAGTCTGCTGCGCGCGCTGCAGCGCGTCGCGCGACACATCGACCAGCAGCGTGTCCCACCCATGCTGGGCGAACACGTGCGCGATCCCGTTGCCCATCGTGCCGGCGCCGACGACCGTCACCCGGCTCACGACGGCGTCTCCGCGGGCACGAGCCAGCGCCGCGGGTCCCGCAGCCGTGGACCGAGCAGCACCGCGATTCCGGCCAGCAACGCTATGGTGCCGACGGCACCGCCCTCCGGTCCGAACGCGCCGCCTCCCACCCAGGCGTGATTCCCGAGCAGGTAGTCGACACCCGGGATGTCGAAGCGCTTGCCGCTGACCGGCGCGTCGAACAGGAGACTCAGAGTGAGGTTCCAGCCGGCATGCAGGCCCCAGGCGAGCCCCATTCCGCCCGCAAAAAACGCCATGGAGAACCAGATGCCGGCGAGCGCGATGTTCACGAGTCCAAAGACACTCACCTCGGGGTTCCGCAGGTGTGCCGCTGCGAATCCCACGGCCAGGATCATCGTGGCGGGGCCCGGGCCGACCGCCTCCGCGAACCGGCGACACGGGTAGCCGCGGAACACCAGCTCTTCCGAGAGCGCCGCGGCGAATAGGCCCACCGCAAACGCGCCGGCGACTGGAACGTACGCGCCCGCCGCGCTGGTCAGCGTCACGCGGGCACCGTCGGCCAGCGTGAGGGCGATCGCCGCCGCCGCTGCCGCGCCACCCAGCGCGAGCCCGAGGGCGAACCGCAGCCACAGGCGCCGCCCGCCGCTCCAGCCCAGCGTGCCCCACTCGTGGCGATCGAGCCAGCGGCCGACGATGATCGTGGCCAGGCCGAACCCGAGGGCTTGGGCGATGCCGTTGCTGGCCAACCACCACCGGCCGCCCATCGGCAGCCCCAGCTCGCCGATTGCGATCGAGAGTCCCGTGCCGACGAGGAGGAACACGACGAGCCACAACAGCGCGACCGCGAAGCGTCGCAGGCCCGCAAACGAAACGCGCGCCATCAGAGGCGCGCGCGAACCGGGCGAATCGTGAGTCGCAGCACCAGGACTGCGAGGGCCAGTTTCAGGAGATCCACCAACAGGAATGGAATGGTCCCGAAGCGGGCCGCGGTACTCCAGTCACCTGTCAGAATGGCGAGCTGTGCGAGACCACCCAGGTGGATCAGGACCAGACCCACCAGTGTGGCGAGCGTCAGTCGAGCGCGGCTCGCTCCAGTAGTCGCGATCCGCCCGACCGCCGCTGCGGCAACCGGATAGGCGAGCAGATAGCCGCCGGTCGGCCCGATCA